>DAIERH010000074.1 GCA_027346925.1 Geobacter sp. | reverse complement strand
TGAAGAACTGGAGGTGCAGCGCTTCGAATTCGCCCGCAGGCAGGACCACGAGATCGACCTGAATCAACGGGTGGTGATCCCTCCGGCCCTGGTGAGGAAGATCCGCGCCGAGTTGCGCTCCTCCTTCCCGCAATTCGACTTGGGGAAACTGGAACGGCTGCTGAAGATCCTCTGGCTCAACGACGAGAATTACGTGCGCATGTCGCCGCCGGCACGCACCGCCTACCTGATCTGGCTCTTCGAGCGGAGCAACGCATCGGGGGGGCTCTTCCTGGACATCGCGGAGGTGGAGCGCGAAGGGCGTATGGAAACCCGTCTCCTGTTCGCCGTCGGCAACCCGCCCCAGGAGGAGTTCCTGCTCCAGGTGCTGGAGATATTCAACCGCCTGAACGTGGGTATACGCCGGGCCTACTGCCAGACCATCTCAAACGGCATCCATCCCTATTTCCTCGGCTCTTTCTACGTCCGGCACCGTTGGGAGGAGAAACTGCCGCCCGGAAGTCCCCTGGCCGAACTCCTCAAACGGGAATTGTGCACCACCCAGATCCTGGCCACCTCGTCCCCCATCTATCGCGAGTTCGTCACCGAGGGGCTGATGTCCGGAGAGGACGCGGCCCTGGTGAACGCCTTCATCGCCTTCTGCCATACCAGCCTGGCCCACGGCCAGCCGGACCGTTTTGGCCTGGAGGACGTGCAGCGGGCCTTCTACGACCATCCGGAGATGGCGCAACTGCTGATCCGCTTGTTCAGGCTGCGCTTCGATCCCGACCTGACCGACCGGGACGCCGCCTACGTGGCCGCCTTGCAGGAGGCGCGCGGCGAGGTGGAGGGCTACAATACCGGCCACCGCTGGCTGGACGACATCAGGCGGTCCGTGTATCGCTGCTGCCTGCTCCTGATCACCCATACCCTCAAGACCAACTTCTTCGTGACAGAGAAACAGGCCCTGGCCCTCAGGCTCGATCCGGCCTACCTGCGGGAACTGGGACACGAATTCACCGCGGACCTGCCCGAGACGCTCCCCTTCCGGGTGACCTTCTTCTTCAGCCGTTTCGGCACCGGCTATCACATCGGCTTCTCGGACATCGCCCGGGGCGGATGGCGCACCGTCATCGCCCGCAGCGCCGACGACTTCATCACCTCCGCCAGCACCCTGTTCCGCGAGGTGTACGTCCTGGCCCACACCCAGCATTTCAAGAACAAGGACATCTACGAGGGGGGCTCCAAGCTGACCCTGGTGCTGGATGCCTCGGACCTGGATCAGGCCGGAGGCCGGGCGGAGAACTGGCGGCTCTACAAGCTGCAATACGGCATCGCCAATGCCTTCCTGGACATCTTCGTGACCAGTTCGGGCCGGGTCAGGGACCCGCGGGTGGTGGATTACTACGGCGACGACGAACCGATCGAGATCGGTCCTGACGAGAACATGCACGACGCCATGATCGAGGCCATCGCCAACCTGTCGGCCAAACGGGGCTACCTGCTGGGGATCGGCATCATGTCCAGCAAACGGGTCGGCATCAACCATAAGGAGTACGGCGTCACCTCCACCGGGGTGGTGAAGTTCGCCGAGATCACCATGGCCGAGGCGGCCGCCATCGACATCACCCGCGAGACCTTTACGCTCAAGATGACCGGCGGCCCCAACGGCGACGTGGCCGGCAACTCCCTAGCCATCATGTTGAAACGCTGCCCGCTGATGCAGGTGCGCCTGATCCAGGACGGCACCGCTGCCCTGTACGACCCCAACGGCATCCACCGCACAGGATTGGGGCGGATCGTGCTGGAGCGCGACCTGGATGCCTTTGATCCCGCGTTCCTTGGAGAGGGGGGCTTCATCATCTACCGCACCGGCCGGCGCATGGAGGGGCTCAAGGAGAGCCACCGCAGGGTGAGCCGCACGGCGGGGGAACTGGTGGAGGAGTGGCTGGACATCGACGACTTCTACCGCGAGTACAACAACCTGATCTTCACCGTGCCGAGCGACCTGTTCATCCCGGCAGGCGGGCGGCCCGAGACCATCGACGGCCAGAACTGGCGCTCGTTCCTGGACGAGCGGGGCGTGCCCACGGCGCGGGTGATCGTGGAGGGGGCCAACTCCTTCATCACCCCCGAGGCAAGGGTGCAGTTGCAGAAGAGCGGGGTGGTGATCATGCGCGATGCCTCGGCCAACAAGTGCGGCGTGATCTCCTCCTCCTACGAGATCATCGCCAACCTGCTGCTCTCCGAGCGGGAGTTCCTGGAGCACAAGGAACGCTATGTGCGGGACGTGCTGGCGATCCTGGAGAAGCGGGCCGCGGACGAGGCGCGCCTGATCCTGCGGCGGCGGCGCGAATCGGGCAACAGCCGGCTGTACACCGAGATATCCGACCAGATCAGCCAGAACATCAACAGCTATTACACCCGGCTGTTCGAGTTTTTCTCGGCCCGGCCGGAGCTCTGCCTGCAATCCCCCTTCCGCCAGGCGGTCCTCGGCCATCTGCCGGCCATGCTGCGGGAAACGCCGGCCTTCCGGCGGCGCATCGGAAAGCTGCCCGGCAAGTACCTGTGCGCCATCCTGGCGGCCGAGATCGGCTCGTCGCTGGTCTACACCGCCAGCCGGGACGCGGATTTCGAGGATATGATCAGGCGGCACCTGGCGCGGGTCCTGTGATGAAGATTTTGCTTTTATTACGGCTGCCTGCTGTGCTAGATATAAAGCCTGTTCGGATCAATTTCATCCCACCTGACGGATAAAGGAGCCTGTCATGTCATCCAACAACGATAACGCCGCAGCAGCAATCATTGCCTTTGTCTCCGGCGCCGTGATCGGCGGGGTGGCAGCCCTGCTGCTCACCCCCAAGCCGGGCCACGAGGTGCGCGAGAAGATATCCGGATTGACGGAGAGCGCGGCGGAAAAGGTAAAGCGCATGGCCCGGGAGGCGAAATTCAGGACAGGGCCCAGGACCAAGGGGGACGAATTCCAGTACGACGGCGGCGACGCCTGGATCTGATCCCATGGAATTGAAATACGGTTCAACCTCGTTTGACCTCGACCTCCCGCCGGACCGCCTGGCGGGAGTCATTTCCCCTTCAGTCCCCTTGCCCGCGGAATCCCCCGAAGAGATCATCACCAGGGCGCTGGATGCCTGCCAGGCGACCATCTCCGCCTTTCGGCCTGGGGACAAGGTGGTCATCGTCACCTCGGACATCACCCGTTACACCGCCAGCGAGATCTATCTGCCGCTCCTGGTGGAACGGCTCAACCGCCAGGGCATCCCCGACCGCGACATCGAGATCCTCATCGCCCTGGGCATCCACCGCAAACAGAGCGAGCACGAGCATGAAAAGATCGTCGGACCGCTCTGCAAGCGGATTCGGGTCATGGACCACGACTGCGACAACCCGGCGGCGCTGGTGGTCGTGGGGAGGACCTCCAGCGGGATCGAGGTCAGCGTCAATCGCCGGGCACGGGAGGCCGACCGGCTGATCCTGACCGGCGTCATCGGTTTCCACTACTTCGCCGGTTTCGGCGGGGGGCGCAAGTCGCTCCTCCCCGGCATCGCCGGCCGCCAGGCCTGCATGGCCAGCCATTTCAGCGTGCTCAATCCCGAGCCGGGCAGCGGCAGGAACCCCCTGGCCACCACCGGCAATCTTTCGGGCAACCCGGTGCACCAGGCCATGGTGGAGGCGTGTGCCATGGCCCCGCCGGCATTCATCCTCAACACCGTGCTCTCCCCGGACAAACGGATCATGGCCGCCTTCTGCGGCCACTGGCGCGAGGCGCACGAGGCGGGCTGCCGCTTCTACGGGGAGCATTTCTCGTTCCCCCTGCCGGCCCGGGCCGATCTGGTGGTCGTCTCCTGCGGCGGCTTTCCCAGGGACATCAACCTGATCCAGGCCCACAAATCCATGGAGTACGCCTCCCAGGCATTGAAGGACGGCGGGGTGATGATCCTTTTGGCCGAGTGCCGCGACGGCTTCGGCAACGCCACCTTCTTCAACTGGTTCCGCCACCGGGACCTGGACGAGTTCGAGGCTGCCCTGCGGCAGCGGTACGAGATCAACGGCCAGACGGCCTATTCCATGCTGGTCAAGGCCCGGCGTTTCAGGATCATCCTGGTTTCCAACTTCCCGGAACACCAGGTGGAGCAGATGGGGATGATGGCGGCCCATTCGCTGGACGAAGCCTTTTCAAGGGCAGAGGGGTTGTTGTCCGGGGATTGGCGGGCCCTGGTCATGCCCGAGGGGGGGAGTGTGCTGCCGGTGGTCGCCTGAACAAGAGTAATCCTGAATCCTTGATGCCTTCACGGCTTCCATCGCTTAGAATGCCTCAGTCTTGGCGTTTGAGGCACTATTCACGACATTGGCGCAGTTCACTCGACAAAGCAGGCATGGATCGTCACGGGCGGCGATGGACCCCGGCATTTCGCTCGCTGCGCCATTCAGGCATCACGGATTCAGGGTAACTTTAATCTCGTCGGTCATGAAAAACGCCCTCCCGGTGGCTGCCGGGAGGGCGTTCGTGCGTGATCCCCATCAGCCGGGATCAGTCGCCGCAGGTGAAATTGGCCTCGATGCGGCGGTTCTTGGCCTTGCCGGCCTTGGTCTTGTTGCTGGCAATCGGCTTGGAGAAGCCGTATCCCTTGGTGCCGATGCGCTCGGCGGCTATGCCGAATGTCTCCACCAGATAGTTCTTCACGCTCTCGGCCCGGCGCTGGGAGAGCTTCAGGTTGAACGCCTTGCCGCCCACGTTGTCCGTATGGCCCGCGATCTCTCCCCTGGCGTTGGGGAATTCCACGAGAAAATCTCCCAGGGTCTTGAGTTCCCCATAGTACTTCGGCTTGATGTCGGTTTTGTTGGTGTCGAAGGCGATCTCCAGGATCGCGGGCTTGTTGCAGAACCTTTGTGCGGCCGCTGCCTTTTGGGCCGACTGCTCAACCACGGGTGCGGGGGGGGGCGGCGCGGCAACGGTTATGGCGGCCGTACTGGTGGTGGCGCCGCCCGCGCCGGTACAGGTCAAGGTGTAGGTGGTGTCGGCGGAGGGAGTGACGTCCCTCTCGCCCTGCAGCGGTACCGGGCCGATTCCGGGCTGGATGACGCATTCCCCGGCGTTTTTGGAGGTCCAGATCAGGCGTGCCGCATGCCCGCTGGTTATGGAGGAGGGCATTGCCGACAGGGTGCTCGCCGGCTTGGGCGGCGGCTCGACCGCCACCGGTGGTGGCGCGGCGGCCTTGGGCGATTCCTGGACCGGAGAGGGCTCAACCGCTTTGGCAACCGGCTTCATGCCGCCGAAGGGGAAGTGCAGGCCGATGGTGTATTCCACGTTGTTATAGGTGGAGCCGCCATAGCTGTAGATGAGGTGGCGGACATCGCCCCGCAGGGCGAAATTGTCGAACAGGGCATACTTGACCCCCAGGCCGTAGTCGAAAGCGCCCACTGATTTTTGCATTGAGCCGGCGATCTCCCTGCTGAGGCCGGCGAAGCCCGCGGCCACATAGGGCACCAGCCTGTTGTCGGGTATGAAGTGGTACAGCACTTCGCCGCCGTAGCGGTACAGATTGACGTCCCCCGCCCCCTGGGTCGAACGGCTGGCGACATAATCGAACAATCCTTCCACGCCCAGGTTCTTGGTTAATGTGTAGCCGGCACGGATGCCGTACACGGGGTTTGTCTCGACGTGCTGTTTACCCTCGAAGGTGTAGCCGCCGATCACGGGAGTCAGGGAGAACTCCCCCTCGCGTACGGCGGCGGACACGGTGGCGGCCATGGCGATCAGGCTTGCGGCCAGGATAACGACGAGTCGTTTCTTCATGTTGTACCCCCTTTGCTGTAATAGTCGGTGCGTCCGTCCGGATGCCGCGCCCTCGGGAACGGTGTGAATTTTTTTATTATAAAACCTTACCACTGGGCGCCGATCCTGCAAGTTGGATGGGGCGTTTTTGTTTGCGGTGCTTGCTTTTCGGCAGCCACTTGGATTAAACTTTCAACGTACGCAACATCATCTGAACGGCAGGGCGAGCCTGCCGCAGCAAAAGGAGACGCCATGTTCTTCCCCCAGTTCCGGGCCCGCCGGATTCGCGCCAGCGAGACCTTCCGCCGCATGGTCCGCGAGACCACCCTGTCGGTGAACGACCTGATCTACCCGATGTTTTCCGCCTTCGGCAGCGGGATCAGGAAAGAAATATCCTCCATGCCCGGCATCTTTCAGCAATCCATCGAGCATATCGTGGCCGAGGCCAAGGAGGTTCAGGCCCTGGGCATCCCGGCGGTGCTCCTGTTCGGCATCCCCGAGACCAAGGACGCCGTGGGGAGCGACGCCTATTCGGACAGCGGCATCATCCAGGAGACGATCCGCGCCATCAAGAAGGAGGTGCCGGGCCTTGCGGTCGTCACCGACGTCTGCATGTGCGAATACACCGATCACGGCCATTGCGGCATCATCAAGGACGGCGACGTGGACAACGACGCCACCCTGGAACTCCTGGCCAAGGAGGCGCTCTCCCATGTCAGGGCCGGCGCCGACATGGTGGCCCCGTCGGACATGATGGACGGCCGGGTGGCGGCCATCCGCGAGACCCTTGACGACAACGGCTTCGATCATATCCCGCTCATGAGCTACGCGGTCAAATATGCCTCCGGCTACTACGGCCCGTTCCGCGAGGCGGCCGAATCGACTCCCCAGTTCGGCGACCGGCGCTCGTACCAGATGGACGCCCGCAACCGGCGCGAGGCCGTGCTCGAGGCCGAGCTCGACATCGAAGAGGGCGCCGACATCCTGATGGTCAAGCCCGGCCTCGCCTACCTCGACGTCCTGCGCGAGATCAGGGAGAACTTCACCCAGCCGGTGGCGGTGTACAACGTCTCGGGCGAGTACTCGATGGTCAAGGCGGCGGCCGAGCGCGGCTGGATCGACGAGCGCACCGTCACGATGGAGAACCTGCACGCGTTCCGCCGCGCCGGCGCGGACATCATCATCACCTACCATGCCAAGGACGTGGCCCGCTGGTTGAAGGGGCTGTAAAGGCCAGAGAAGATTTGGTGGGTCATGAATACAAGCGGCCCCTCCCGACGCGGGAGGGGCCGCTTTTTTTCTGGGTATCCTTGTGCGTCATCACGTTTCCCCGCCGTCGTCAAGGTCGTGTGTTATAATGATTGTAGTAGCAAAGAGAAAGAGTTCAGGAAGGAGGATTCAACCATGGAATCCAAGACCATACATGGCATGTTGGCCCCTTCCGACTGCGCGCTGGCGGTGATCGATTATCAGCCGGCGATGTTCTCGGGGGTCCATTCCCACGATCGTACCTCAATCGTTCAAAACATCCAGATACTCGGAAAGGCCGCCAAGCTCTTCAAGGTGCCGGCGATCCTGTCCACGGTGGCCGCGGAAAGCTTCAGCGGCGAGATGATTTCCGAGATCACCGATATCTTTCCGGGCCAGGCGCCAATCGACCGCACCTCCATCAATGCCTGGCTCGACCCGCATTTCAAGGCCGCGATCAAGAAAACCGGCCGCAACAAGATCGTATTGACCGGGCTCTGGACAGAGGCCTGCGTGCTATTCCCGACGCTCGACCTGCTCAGGGCCGGTTACGAGGTCTACGTCCCCACCGATGCCTGCGGCGATATCAGCGTGGAAGCCCATGAACGCGCGGTGCAGCGGCTGGTCCAGGCCGGGGCGGTCCCCATGACCTCCCTGCAGTTCCTATTCGAATTGCAGCAGGATTGGGCCCGCGGCGCAACCTACGAGGGGTGCATGGAGATCCTGAAGGCCCACTCGCCCTATGGCATCGAAGTGCGCTTCGTGAAGGAATTCCTCGGCGGACACGGCGAAGGGACCAAGCTGCGCCGGGCGGCCTAGCAAGCGGGGCCCAACGGGATGTTCAACGAATGACCGGCACAGGTTTCCTTGCCGGTCATTTCCGTTTAGCAGGTTACAAGCGCTATCCTGTTTATCAGGGTTAGGAGGACACACCATGAATGCACAGAGTTCAACCTCATCCGCAGCCGAGATGATCATATACAATGGACACATTGCTGCACTGGATAACCAGCGCCCCTTCGCCTCGGCCGTTGCCATGGGCAAGGGGCGTTTCCTTGCCGTGGGGAGCAACCGGGACGCCATGGCGTTCAGGGGAAGCGCGACGCGGATTATCGACGCCAAGGGCCACACCGTCATCCCCGGCCTGAACGACTCCCATATCCACGTCATCCGGGGAGGGCTCAACTTCAACATGGAGTTGCGCTGGGACGGGGTCCCATCCCTGGGGCTCGCACTGGAGATGCTCCGCGAGCAGGCCCGTCGCACCCCGCCCCCCCAGTGGGTGCGGGTCATCGGCGGGTGGACCGAGTTCCAGTTCGCCGAGCGCCGCATGCCGACCCTGGATGAGATAAACCGGGTCGCGCCCGACACGCCGGTATTCGTCCTGCACCTGTACGACCGCGCGATCGTCAACGGCGCCGCGTTGCGGACGCTGGGCTACACCAGGGAAACCCCCGATCCGCCGGGCGGGGAGATCCAGCGGGACAAAAGCGGCCACCCCACGGGCCTCCTGATCGCCAAGCCCAACGCCATGATCCTCTACGCCAGCCTGGCCAAGGGACCGAAGCTCGCCTATCCGGACCAGGTCAACTCCACCCGCCTGTTCATGGCTGAGCTGAACCGGTTGGGGCTCACCAGCGCCATAGATGCCGGAGGGGGCTTCCAGAACTGTCCCGATGATTACCGGGCGATCGGGAAACTGGCGAAAAACGGGGAGATGACCCTGCGCATCGCCTACAACCTCTTCAACCAGCATCCGAAAGGGGAGTTTGAAGACTTCGCCACCTGGGCAGGGATGACATCACCGGGCAAGGGGGACGACTTCTACCGCCTGAACGGAGCCGGAGAGATGCTGGTCTTTTCCGCGGCCGATTTCGAGGACTTCCTGGAACCGCGGCCCGAGCTTCCGCCGGTCATGGAGGCCGAGCTGCGCAAGGTGATCAGGCTCCTGGTGGAGAAACGGTGGCCGTTTCGCCTCCACGCCACCTACAACGAGTCGATCACCCGTTTTCTCGATGTGTTCGAGGCGATCGACCGGGAGGTCCCCTTCAATGGCCTGCGCTGGTTCTTCGACCACGCCGAGACCATCACGCCCCGCAACCTGGAGCGGGTCAAGGCCCTGGGGGGCGGAATCGCCATCCAGGACCGCATGGCCTTCCAGGGGGAATACTTCCGGGAACGCTACGGCAAGGAGGCAGCCGGACACGCGCCCCCCATCGGCCGGATGCTGGAGATGGGTATCCCGGTTGGAGCCGGGACCGATGCCACCAGGGTGGCGAGCTATAATCCGTGGGTTTCCCTCTACTGGCTGGTGACCGGCCGCACGGTGGGCGGGTTGCAACTGTGCGACGAGGGGAACCGGATCGACCGGACAGCGGCCCTGCGGCTCTATACCGAGGGGAGCGCCTGGTTTTCCGGCGACGACGCTGGCAAGGGGAGGATCGCAGTCGGACAACTGGCCGACCTGGCGCTGCTATCGGCCGACTACTTCTCCATCCCGGAAGAGGAGATCAGGGGGATCGAGTCGCTTCTCACCGTCATGGGCGGCAGGGTGGTCCATGCTGCGGGAGAATTCGGCGGCATGGCGCCCCCGCCCCCGGCGGCAAGTCCCGATTGGTCGCCGGTGGGCCGCTACGGCGGCTACCACAACGCTGCTGCGGTTTCTGCC
>DAIERH010000073.1 GCA_027346925.1 Geobacter sp. | reverse complement strand
CAGCGCCTTGTCCAGTTCCGCATAGCCGGGAACCGAGGATGCCGACCCGTCGGCCAGTTTCCCGTCCAGGATGGACTTTGCAATGGCATTGATTACGGCCACCTCGCTGCCGGGGGTATGCACCAGTGTTTTGGCACCGGGCAGTTTGGAGAGTTTTCCCCGTTTATCGGAGAGGATGTTCAACTGGGCACCCTTGTTCTTGACCGCCATGTTGATCTCAAAGCCGATCACAGGATGGGTCTCGTAGGCATCAGTCTTGACGACCAGCAGCAGGTCGCTCTTCTGCACATCCAGGATGGTGGCGGGAGACGCAGTTGCACCAAGGCTGCGGGCAAAACCCTCTGTCAGGGCGGCGTGGCCGTATCCGACGGAATGGTCGTAGTTTTGTGAACCGCTAAGCTCCATCAACCGCTTAAAAAGCACCAATTCCTCATTGGTCAGGCGCGGTGTTGCCAGAGCGGCGGCCGACGGTCCGGCACTCTTCAGGCGTGCGGCAACCGTTGCCAGGGCTTCGTCCCAGCCGACTTCCACCAGCGCACCGTTCTTGCGTACCAGAGGAGTGGTAAGGCGCTTGTTGGAGTTGATGAACTGGTAGCCGAACCGGCCGCGACAACAGAGCTGGCCGTTGTGGAAGCCCTGGTTCTCATCATAGATCGTGGTCAGAACCTTGTTGTCCTTGACTCCCAGAGTCAGGTTGCAGCCGGTACCGCAGTAGCCGCACACCGATTTCTTATTGGTAAGTGCCCAGAAACGGGACTTGAATTTGAACGGCCGCGCCAGCAGCGAACCGACCGGGCAAACCGACACGCAGGAGCCGCAGAACTCACAGTTCAGCGCCTCGTCGAACTCGCAACCAATCTTGGTCTCGATGCCGCGGCTGATAAAGGTCAGGGCGCCGAAAGAAACAATCTCGTCGCAGATGCGTGCGCACTTGCCGCACAGCACACAACGGTTCATGTCCCGCTCGATCAGCGGGTTGTTGTAGTCGATCTCGTGATGGAACTTCTCATCGCTGAATCGGTTGGTACTCACCTGATATTCGTAGGTCAGGTTCTGCAGGTCGCAGTCACCACCCTTGTCACAGACCGGACAGTCGATGGGATGGTTGAGCAGCAGCAGTTCCAGCACCATCTTGCGCGCCTTGACGATATCGGGCGTTGAGGTGCGGATGATCATGCCCTCGGTGATCGGCGTGGTGCAGGCCGGAATCTGGCGACCCTTCATCTGCTCAACCTCGACCAGGCACATGCGGCAGGCGCCGAACGGCTTCAGCTTTTTGTCGTGGCACAGAATGGGAATCTTGATGCCGTTCAACTTTGCGGCATCATAAATGGTGGCGTTCTTGGGAGCCGTGACCTGCTTGTCGTCTATTGTCAGATTAACCATCTCAACCTCTGTCCGTGAGTTTGACCGTTCGTATTCGTGGATTTCTATTCTATCGCCATGAAGCGGCAGGCGTCATAGCAGGACTTGCACTTGGTGCATTTTTCCTTGTCCAGGAAGGCAACCTGGCCCTTTTCCCACACAATCGCCTCCACGGGGCAGGCCTTCTTGCAGGCGCCACACTTGACGCATTTGTCTTCCACGACCTCCCAGAGCAGCAATTCCTTGCAGCAGTTGGAGGGGCATCGTTTGTCGTTGATGTGGGCCTCGTACTCGTGGCGGAAATAGTTGATGGTGGAGAGGATCGGGTTGGGGGCCGTCTGGCCGAGACCGCACAGGGATGCCTTTTTGATGGCGACTCCCAAGTCCAGAAGGGTCTCGATATCGGACGGTTCGCCGCGTCCTTCGGTGATGCGCTCCAGGATGTCGAGCATGACCTTCAGGCCGATCCGGCAGGGGACGCATTTACCGCAGGACTCCATCCTGGTGAAGGTCAGGAAGAAGCGGGCGACGTCAACCATGCAGGTGGTCTCGTCCATGACGACCAGGCCGCCGGACCCCATCATGGCACCAGCCTTGATCAGGGAATCGTAGTCAACCGGGGTATCCAGGATCTCGCCCGGAATACAACCGCCGGAAGGACCGCCGGCCTGGACAGCCTTGAACTTGCGGTTATTGAGGATGCCGCCGCAGACATCATAGATGACCGAGCGGACGGTCATACCAGCCGGAACCTCCACCAGGCCGGTATGCTTGACCTTGCCGGTAACGGCAAATATTTTGGTTCCCTTGGTTGTCTCAGTGCCGAGTGAGGCATACCATGCGGATCCCTTGTTGATGATGTGACGGACGTTGCCGAACGTTTCAACGTTATTGATGTTGGTCGGTTTGCCCCACAGACCGCGTACGGCCGGAAACGGAGGGCGGGGACGGCTCATGCCGCGCTGGCCTTCGATGGAGGCCATCAAGGCGGTTTCCTCACCGCAGACAAAGGCACCGGCGCCCATCTTGATGCGCATGTCGAAATTAAGGCCCCACCCCTGGATGTTCTGGCCCAGCCAACCTTTTTCATAGCAAACATCAATGGCATGTTGCAGGCGCTGCACCGCCAATGGATACTCGGCACGGACATAAACATAGCCAAAGTCGCAGCCGATGGCATAGGCGGCGATCATCATCCCCTCTATGATGCAGTAGGGGTCGCCTTCCAGCAACGAGCGGTCCATGAATGCGCCCGGATCGCCTTCGTCTGCGTTGCAGATCAGGTATTTATGATCGCCGGGGGAGGCCTTGCAGAAGGACCATTTCATGCCGGTGGGAAAACCGCCGCCCCCACGGCCGCGCAAGCCGGACTTCTTGACCTCTTCGATGACCTCTTCCGGCTTCATGGTCTTGATGCATTTCTCGATGGCCTTGAAGCCGTCTTCCTCCATATAGGCATCTATGCTGTCAGGATTGATCTGGCCGCATCCGGTCATGACAACACGCATCTGGGCGTCGACGAAGGTGTTGTAATACGGTTTCGCCTTCCGCTTTTCAAGGACCGTCTTGGCAACGATATGCTCGTTGACAAGTTGCTCGACCTCTTCAGGCTGGACGAAGTCGTAGGTAACCCGCCCATGTTCTTCGGTAACGATGTCCACGAGAACGTCATTTGCGCACAATCCGCGGCAACCGGTGTGAATAACCTCACAACGCTTGCCGACGACCGCGTCAACGCCCTTTTCCTGGAGCACCCGCCTGAACTCGGCCTCAACCTTTTTCGCCCCGGCCGAAATACCGCCAGTTCCTTGACATATCAAAATCTTTATTGCTTCGCCCATAACGCTTTGTCCTCTGCTGGAATGGTTGAGTCGGTTTATTTCATCGGCCGCTGGTTGTATTCAGCAATTATCTCGTCAACTCTCTGGACCGTCATCTTGCCGAAGGTATCGTCGTTGACCATGGCCAATGGCGCCATGCCACAGGCGCCCAGGCAGGCGACCTTCTCAAAGGTGAAGCGCAGGTCAGGTGTGGTCTCGGCATGGCCAATGTGCAGCTTGTCGAAGAAGGTTTCAACAATACGTGGGGCGCCCGAAACATGACAGGCGGTTCCAACGCAGACACGGATGATAAACCGTCCACGGGGTTTCAAATGAAACTGGGCGTAAAAGGTAAGGACACCGTAGATCTGGCTGGGGTAGACATTCAACCGCTCGGCGATATGATCGGCAACCTTGCGGGGCACGTACCCGTACTCGTCCTGAACACCCTGAAGGACCGGCATCAGGTTCCCCGGCAGATCTATGTATTTATCGATAACCTTGTCGGCCAGGGAAAGGTCAACTTCCGGTTCCTGCTCTTCAACCTGCTGCGCTACCGCGTCACTCATTCGCGCCATCTCCTTTGAATCGTTCGGGAGTTATCTGTCAATTTCACCGAGGACGATGTCCAGCGTTCCGATAACCGCTACCAGGTCCGCGATCATACTTCCCAGACACATCTTTTCGATTGCCTGAAGGTTCACGAATGACGGCGGCCGGACCCTCATGCGATACGGTTTGGAACTGCCATCGCTGACCATGTAGTACCCCAATTCACCCTTGGGTGCCTCAACCCCCTGATAGACCTCGCCTTCCGGAACCGGGTACCCTTCGGAGGCAATCTTGAAGTGGTGGATCAAACCTTCGATGGAGTTATAGACGTTTTCCTTGGGCGGATAACAGATCTGGGGCTCGTCGGCCAATACCGGGCCGGGCTTGAGCCTGTCCAGGGCCTGGCTGATGATTTTGCACGACTCGCGCATCTCAACCAGACGAACCTTGTAACGGTCGTAGGTATCGCAGTTCTCTCCCACGGGGACTTCAAAAGCATAGTTCTCATACCCGGCATAGGGGATATCGCGCCGCAGGTCCCAATCGACTCCGGAACCGCGCAGGGCCGGCCCGGTGATACCGATATCGATGGCGTCCTCGGCCGAGATCACGCCATTGCCGATGGTACGCTTGCGCCAGATCGGGTTGGTGGTCAAAAGCCCTTCGTAGGTATCGATATTGGCTGGCATGGATTCGACGAAGTCACGCACCTTTTTCTCGAACTCGGGCGGTACATCCTGGGAAAGCCCGCCGGCACGAAAGTAGTTTGAGGTCATGCGGGCGCCGGAGATCAATTCGTAGGTTTCCATGACGACTTCGCGTTCGCGGAAGCAGTAGAGGAAAACCGTCATTGCGCCGATATCAAGGGCATGGCAGGCAAGCCAGACCAGGTGCGACTGGAGGCGGGCCATCTCGGCCATGATGATGCGTATGGTCTGGGCGCGCTCGGGAACCTGTATGCCCAGCAGCTTTTCCACTGTCAGGATATAGCCCAGGTTGTTGCTCATGGGCGCCAGGTAATCGAGGCGGTCGGTCAGCGGCAGGGTCTGGTGGTAGGTGCGGTGCTCGGAGAGCTTCTCCACACCGCGATGCAGGTAGCCGATGTCAGGCGTGATCTTGGTGATCACCTCTCCATCCAACTCGAGCACAAGTCTCAAAACCCCGTGGGTACTGGGGTGCTGCGGCCCCATGTTCAGTGTCATTTTTTCCGTAGTTGCCATTATCGCCTCTTCTGTAATCGAGATACGAAGTTAAGTGGGTACACTTACGACAGTCGTCCCTTGTAGGGTTCACGGTCAGGCCCCTGGAGCGGGTAATCCTTGCGCAGGGGGTGACCTTCCCATTCGGGCGTCATCAGGATGCGACGCAGGTCGGGGTGATTGTCGAAGCTGATGCCGAACAGGTCGTACACCTCACGCTCCAACCAGTTGGCCGTTGCCCAGACCTGTGTGGTGCTCTGGACGCGGCAGTCCCCTTCGGAAACAGCCGCCTTGATGCGCAGGCGATCCTTGTTGGGAATGGAGCAGAGCTGGTACACCATCATGAAGCGGTCCGCCTTCTTGCCCAGATAGTCGACCGCGGTCACATCGGTGAGCAGATTGTACTGAAGGGATTGTTTCAGGAAGGAAAGGACAGCCAGCAGGTCTTCCTTTTTGACCGTTACCGTCACGTCGCCCCGAAACTCGGCAACTTCGACAATGGAGGCAGCGAATTTTTCTTTCAGCTTGATTACCGCACGATTGTTCTCAGGCATGGCATCCAACCCTTTTTCTGGGATTTGATAGTATTTACGTATTCTTCGGCGTATCAGGCGGCCGCCGGCTCGATCCTGTCGCCGAAGCCAATGGCGGAGCCAAAGGAGTTCTTTTCGTTCATGATCTTGTCCTGCAGTTTCATGATGCCATACAGGAGCGCCTCGGGGCGCGGAGGGCAGCCGGGGATATAGACATCAACCGGGAGCGCCTCGTCGATCCCCTGCACCACGCTGTAGGTATCGAAGATACCGCCCGAACAGGCGCAGGCGCCCATGGCGATAACCCACTTGGGCTCGGGCATCTGCTCATAGACCGTCTGGATAACCGGCAGCATCTTCTTGGTGACCGTGCCGGCAATAATGATGCAGTCGGACTGCCGGGGAGAGGCGCGGAATATGATGCCGAAGCGATCAAGGTCGTGGTGCGAGGCGCCGGTAACCATCATCTCGATGGCGCAACATGCCAGACCGAAGGTCATCGGCCAGATGGAGGATTTTCTGGACCAGTTGACAAGCTTGTCAAGCGATGTGGTTATGATGTTGTCGCCAAGCGGATTATCTACTCCCATTCCAGTGCTCCTTTTTTCCAGACATAGATGTAACCGACAAAGAGGATAACGACGAAGACCCCCATCTCAACCAGGCCGAACACGCCGAGTTTCTTATAGAGAATGGCCCAGGGATACAGGAACACGGCCTCGATGTCGAACAGGATAAACAGCATGGCGATCAGGTAAAACTTGATGGAGAAGCGCTCGCGCGCCGTTCCGACCGGCTTGCAGCCGCTCTCGTACGGAGACAGCTTGAGGGGGGTAATCTTTTTCTGGCCGATGAGCGAGGACAGGACGAGCGAGACCATCCCGAACAGAAACGCCACAATGACCAGGAGAAGTATGGGTAAGTATGCACCAAGCATGTAAAAAGCCTCCTCACTGTATTCGGTATACTGTATACAAAACGGGTTGAAAATAGGTTATTTGGATTTCTTTGTCAAGCAGTTTTTCCGTTTTTTTTGGCAGGACAAAAATCAGCCCCGCCTTTCACAACCCATTAAATTTAAAATAAATTTAACGCGATAGCCTTGACATGGTTGCAGACTGTATGCTAACTAAGAAAAGTTGGTATAATTTACGCAAAACATCCAAATCCACTTCGAGGACAGGACCATGAATCACGAGCGTTCCAGCGCACTTTTTCAACAAGCCAAGATATTCATCCCCGGCGGCGTCAACAGCCCGGTCAGGGCATTCAAATCCGTGGGCGCCGACCCGCTCTTCGTCAGAAAGGCCGCCGGATGCAGAATTATCGACGAGGACGGCAACAGCTTTGTCGATTATGTCGGTTCCTGGGGTCCGATGATCGTGGGACACTGTCATCCCCAGGTCATCGAGGCGGTTAAAAGGGCCATGGAGAACGGCGCCAGCTTCGGCGCGCCCACGGAACTGGAGATCATCCTGGCATCCATGGTTATCGATGCGGTCCCCTCCATCGAGATGGTCCGCATGGTCAGCTCCGGCACCGAGGCTACCATGAGCGCCATCCGCTTGGCTCGCGGCTACACCGGTCGCGACAAGATACTCAAGTTCTCCGGCTGCTACCACGGCCATGCCGACGCCCTGCTGGTCAAGGCCGGCTCCGGCGCCGCCACCTTCGGGGTTCCCGACTCCCCCGGTGTACCGGCCGATTTTGCCAAGCACACCCTGACCGCGGAATACAACTCCCTTGAGTCCGTGAATACGCTGGTCGCGGAAAACAAAGGTGCCATCGCCTGCATCATCGTGGAACCGGTGGCCGGCAACATGGGCACCGTCCCCCCCCGGGAAGGCTTCCTGGAGGGACTGCGGGATATCTGCACCAAAGAGGGGATCGTGCTGATCTTCGATGAGGTCATGTCCGGCTTCCGCGTGGCCTACGGCGGTGCCCAGGAGTTGTACGGCGTCACCCCCGACATGACCACCCTGGGCAAGATCATCGGCGGCGGTTTGCCGGTGGGCGCCTTCGGCGGCAAACGCGAGATCATGGAAAAGCTCTCCCCCTCGGGCGGCGTCTACCAAGCCGGTACTCTCTCGGGCAACCCCTTGGCCATGACCGCGGGTATCGAGACTCTCAAGCTCTTGAAACAGCCGGGGTTCTACGCCCAGTTGGAGGAAAAGAGCCGCCAAGTGGCAGAAGGGATAGCCCAAGCGGCCAGGACAGCCGGTTATCCGATCTACTCCACCCGCGTCGGCAGCATGTTCTGTGCCTTCTTCACCAAGGGCGAGGTCCACGACTGGCCAACCGCGGCGGCCTGCGACACCAAGGCCTTTGCCAGATATTTCCTGGCCATGCTGAACGAGGGGGTCTACCTGGCGCCGTCCCAGTTCGAGACCGCCTTTGTCTCGGCCGCCCATACGGATGCCGACATCGAAAAGACCATTGCCGCGGCAGCCAGGTGTTTCAAGCTGATCGCGTAGGGTTGGGTCAAAGCCTTACCCCCCTTGATTCCAATTTTGTCCTGACTCATGAAACGCCCCACTGCTTGGGGCGTTTCGAGTTTTCGAACAGCCCTGACTGTTTCTGTTAATCATTCCGCCAACACCTTAAAGCCCGCAACAAACCATAATTGCCGATTGATTCGTTAAACAGGTTTTTGCGCCATGGATTGGTTTTTTGTGTATACCGTATACCATTTTCATTTGACAGGCACCTGCAATCATGATAAACGAGACAGGTTTCGTATTGGAAGTACTCGGTGGTTCCCATGGACCGTGACAAGAAGGATCTGCTGCGCAGTTTGGCCATGGTCTCCAGCATGGGCATTTCGGTTGTACTGGCCATCGGGATCGGCGTGTGGTTCGGCCTGACCCTGGACCGCTGGTTCGGCACGAAACCCTGGTTCTTTTATATCTTTCTGTTTATCGGCATCGCCGCCGGCTTCAAGAATATCTACGTGATTGCTGGCAGGGAGATCCACAAGGATGATGACACGGATCACAGAGGATAACCTCTTCGGCGTCATCATAAAAGGGAGCCTGGGACTGCTGGCTATCCTTACCCTGGCCGGATACGCCCTTTTCTCGCTAAAGATCGGCTTGGGCATCCTGGCGGGCGGCATCATTGCCATGGTCAACTTCATCTGGATGCACAACGTCCTCCAGCGGATACTCGGCCTGCTTCCCCCGAAACCGAACCTGTATGCCCAGATGCGCTTCATCGCCCGAATCACCGTTACCGGCCTGATCCTCTACGTGATCATAACATCCGGGTGGTTCTCGCTGACTGGCCTGCTGGTGGGGCTGTCGGTCATAGTTGCCAACATAATCGCACTTTCACTATATCGTGCCCTGCGCACAGGAGGTTAGCTCCATGGTTCACCCCTTACTCTTTCTGCAGTTCTTCCGCGCATTGCTTGAGCCGCTTCACATCAACGAGGCCAGCGCCGATGCCATCGCCTATACGTGGCTGGTTATCGCGCTGCTGCTGGCACTTTCCGTGCTGGCCACCAAGTCGCTCAAATCCATCCCCAGCGGCCTGCAGAACTTCATGGAGGTGGTAATCGGCGGCATCGAGAACATGATCGTCGAGACCATGGGTGAACACGGCCGCCCATTTTTCCCCCTGGTGGCGACCCTGGCCATCTTCATCCTGGTATCCAACCTGATCGGGCTGATACCCGGTTTCTTCCCCCCTACCGCCAACATCAACACCACTGCGGCCTGCGCCGTCATCGTCTTCTTCTCCACGCATGTGGTGGGGATCAAGCATCACGGCCTGCACTACCTGAAACATTTCATGGGTCCCATCGCCTGGTTGGCGCCGATCATGTTCTTCATCGAGGTCATCGGCCATCTGAGCCGTCCGGTTTCGCTCACCCTGCGTCTCTTCGGCAACATGAACGGCCACGAACTGGTTCTGATGATCTTTTTCGGCCTGGCCCCCTTCCTGGTGCCGCTGCCGATGATGCTGATGGGGGTCCTGGTCTCCTTCATCCAGGCCTTCGTCTTCATGCTGCTGGCAATGATCTATATCCAGGGCTCACTCGAAGAGGCCCACTAACTAAATTTAAAATCCTATACTGTTTAGGATATCAACCCAAAGAAGAGAGGAGAAGTAAGATGAGCTTTTTCACGATGTGCGTTCTGGCGGCAGGTATCGGCATGGCACTGGGCACCGTGGGCACCGGCATCGGCCAGGGTCTGGCTGTCAAAAGCGCCGTTGAAGGCGTTTCCCGCAATCCCGGCGCTTCCGGCAAGATCCTGACCACCATGATGATCGGTCTGGCCATGATCGAGTCCCTGGCGATCTACGCCCTGGTTGTCTGTCTGATCATCCTGTTCGCCAACCCCTACAAAGAGATCGCGACCAAACTGGCGGAAACCGTTGCCAAGTAGTCCCTGATCGTCCC
>DAIERH010000072.1 GCA_027346925.1 Geobacter sp. | reverse complement strand
GGCGAGCCTGAAGAGCCAGAAGAGATACGAGATCGTGCGGGCCCCATGCAGCGGCACGATGACGGCACGCTTTGTCGATCCCGGGGCGCTCTTGCAGGGCGCCGCCATCAACCCAATCGTTTCAGCCGCTTGTTGCCATTTGTAAAACAGATATACTGCGGTAGGCCATCCTTTGGGAATATGCTTACTCCGATGCCGACACCGATTCGCAGCGAGGTTCCGGAGATAATGAAATCTGTCGGTGAAGGATGCGCCCCTGGAGTTCGGGCAGTCCTGCCCGCCGCTTTTTTTTATTGCTTTTGACTCATTGTCCGGCCTGGCGTATAATCCGCCTCCCCGGACGGTTGCCGACGATGCCCGCCGCATTCCGACCATTCCCCATGCCACGAGGAACTCAATGCAATTTTTTATCGACCCCTATTTTCCCGATGACATCAATGCAATCGGCGACGCCGGCATGGCGGGCTTCGAGGAGAAGCGGCCGCTCTACTTTTCCGGTTGCAAGAACTTCCTCGGCCGCTACCGCGAGGAGATCAGGGCGTTGCACGAAAGCGGAGCGTCCGGCAGCGAGGTGGCCCACCTGCTCTGCGACATGACCGATGAACTGGTCAACAAGCTGTTCCGCAGCATCCTCTACGACCTGGACGGGGGGGGGACTCTGATGGAGCACATCACCCTGGTGGCGGTGGGGGGCTATGGCCGGGGGGAATTGAACCCCTTCTCGGACATCGATATCATGTTCCTGCATGACGGCACCCTGCCGAAGCAAAAGGTGGAGGATGTGGCGCAAAAGTTGCTCTATTTCCTGTGGGACATGCGTCTCGACGTTGGGTATTCGGTGCGGGTCGTGGCCGATTGCGTCGAGATGGCCGCCGCGGACAGCACCGTCAAGACCGCCCTGATGGACTCCCGTTACCTGATCGGCAGCAAGCCGCTGTTCCTTGCCCTCCACAAGGTGATATTCACCCAGATACTGACCAAATCCAGCGACAAGTTCATCAAGGAAAAACTGGCCGACATGAAGGCCCGCCGGGAGAAATACGGTTCCACCGTCTACCTGCTGGAACCGAACCTCAAGGAAGGGGAGGGAGGGCTGCGCGACCTGCAGACCGCCATGTGGGCCGCGCGCGTCAAGTACAAGTTCGACAACCCCAAGGAACTGATCATCAAGGGGGTGCTCAACGAGGAGGAATTGGAGGCATATCACGCTGCCCTGGATTACCTCTGGCGCATCCGCAACGAGCTGCATTGGTTCAACGGCCGCAAGAACGACCAGTTGACGTTCGACGCCCAGGTCCACCTGGCGGCGTTCTTCGGCTACCACGACCGGGGCAGGGTGCTGGCCGTGGAGGACTTCATGCGGGATTACTACCGTCACGCCAACCGGGTGGAACACTTCGCCTCCAGCCTGGTGTCCCGCTGCATCTGGCGCGACGAGGGGGCGCTGAAGATCCTGGGATACTTCGTGCGCCGGCCCGTGGGGGACGGCTGTTTCGTGCTCAAGGGGGAACTGATCATCCCGGATGAAGCGGTGGTGGAAAAGAACCCCACGGTGCTGATGCGGATATTCGAACTGTCCCAGAAACACGGCGTCGGCCTGAACGTCAGGGTCAAGGGGCTGGTTCGCAAGAGCCTGCACCTGGTCAACGACAAGTTTCGCCGCAACCGCGAGGTGAACCAGTCGTTCATGAACATCCTGCGCGCCCCCAAGGATGTTGCCGAAACCCTGCGCCAGATGCACCACCTGGAGTTCCTCAATCGTTTCATCCCCGAACTGGAGCATATCTACTGCAAGGTTCAGCACGACATGTACCACATCTATACCGTGGACATTCACACCCTGTTTGCCGTGGAAGAGGCCGAGAAGATGCTGACCGGCCAGTCAATGGATGCGCTCCCCTTTCCGTGCGAGGTTGCACGCCAGATCGGCAAACCCGAGCTGCTGCTGCTTGCGGTCCTGTTTCACGATATCGGCAAGGGGGAGGGGGGCGGCCATGCCGAGAAGGGGGCCGCCATGATCCCCACCATTGCCCGGCGCATGGGACTTTCCAAGGAAGGCACCGAACGGTTGGCATTCCTGGTGCGCCAGCACCTGTTGTTTGCCCACATCTCCCAACGGCGCGACCTGCATGACGAAAAGATGGTGGTCCAGTTCGCCCGCCAGATGGGCACCAGCGAGAACCTGAAGATGCTGTTCCTGCTGACCGTGGCCGATGTCAGGGCCGTGGGCTCGGATGTCTGGACCAATTGGAAGGCGCTGTTGTTCCAGGAATTGTACGAAAAGGCCTTCAGTGTCCTGGAACGGGGCGAATTCCACCTGGAGGCCAGCAGCGAGCGGGTCAAGGCGGTCATCAAAAAGGCCACGGAGATGCTGGAGGACGAGTTCCCGTCCGTGCTTGTCCGCGAGGAACTCAAGGCCATGCCGGTCAGGCTCCTGCTCTCCAACAACCTGACGTTGATCACCGATCACGCCCGGCTGCTGCTCGGTCTGGAAGAGACCGACATGCTGATGAAGATTGCCCATGTGCACGAGAGCGGTTATTCGGAGTTCACCATCTGCGCCCTGGACATGCCGGGGCTGTTCTCGCGCATCACCGGCGTCATGGCCGCCAACGGCGTCAACATCCTGGGGGCCCAGATCAACACCAGCCGCAACGGCAAGGTGCTGGACATCCTGCAAGTCAATTCTCCGCAGGGGTTTGTCATCACCGATGAGCAGCGCTGGCAAAAGGTGCAGGACGACATGCGCCGGGTGATCCACGGCGAGGTCAACGTGGCCGAGCTGGTGGAGAAGCGCCAGCGTCCGTCGCTCTTGACCGCCCGCCCGGCCCCGCGCTTCCCCACCAGGGTGGAGATCGACAACGACGTTTCCGAGGACTACACGGTCATCGATGTCTACACCCACGACAAGGTCGGCCTGCTCTACCTGATCACCAGCACCCTGACCCAGTTGGGGCTGTACATCGGCGTCTCCAAGATCTCCACCAAGGTGGACCAGGTGGCCGACGTGTTCTACGTGCGGGATATCTTCGGCCAGAAGGTCCTGGAGGGCGACAAGCTGGCGGAGATCAAGGCGCATATGATCACGGCGATCGACGAGTGGGTGTAGCCGCGTCGCAAGGAGGGAGGCATGACCTTCAGAAATCTGGTCTGCATGTGGGCACTGCTGGGAGTGGTATGCGCCTCTTCCGTTTCTGCGGCCGAGTACGGTGGCGGGGTGGATGCCAGGGTGGTGCTCAGGTCCACCACCACCAGCAACGGCGCCAGGATCGCCTATCCGGTCACCGACAGGCCTGAGGTGACGGCCATGACCGTGACCCTGGCGCCGGGTGCCGAGACCGGCTGGCACAGCCACCCGGTGCCGGTGTACGCCTGGATGCTGGAAGGGGAGCTGACGGTGGAGGTAGAGGGGGGCAAACAGTACCATTTCAAGGCCGGCGACCCGATCATCGAGGTGGTCAACACCCGCCACAACGGCCGCAACACGGGCAAGGTGCCGGCAAAGCTGGCGGTGTTCTACACAGGCGTCGAGGGACGGCCCTCCGTGGTGCGGACCCCGGCGCCGTGAGGGGCGACAGATCCAGCAGAACTACCGGCCCATCGGAGGTGAGACCCCATGACCGAAAAAGAGTCCCTCATCCCCAAGCATGGCGGCTACCGCAACCGCTCAGGCACATGCTTTTGAAACCGAAGGCGGTTTTACCGAACGGTTGTACCGGGTGCGAAGCGCTGCAAGGAAAAAAGCGACCTGATTGACACAGGTTATTTTGAGGCTCCCTGAACTATGAACGACTATCTCGACCTGTTCATAAGCTACCTGGCAGTGGAAAAGGGGCTCTCGGAGAACACCCGGGAGGCCTACAGCCGCGACCTTGCCCGCTACCTGGATTTCCTGGAAAAGCAGGGATGCACCGCGCCTGCCGGCGTGAAAGCCACCGACATCGCCGCCTTCCTGGGCAGGCTCAAGGACATGGGCATCGGCGCCCGCAGCCGGGCCCGCTGCCTCTCCTCCATCCGCATGTTTCACAAGTTCCTGATGATCGAGAACTACGCCGACACCAACCCGGCCTCGATCATCGAGGCGCCCCGTACCCTCAACAAGCTCCCCGAGTTCCTGACCTCGGGGGAGGTGGACGCCCTGTTCGGCGCCTGCACGGGGACATCGAGCGAGGAGGTGCGCGACCTGGCCATGCTTGAGTTGCTCTACGCCACTGGCTTGAGGGTGTCGGAACTGGTCAACCTCAAGCTGCGGGAGGTGAACCTGGACGCCGGGTACCTGATGACCGTGGGCAAGGGGAACAAGGAACGGCTGGTGCCCATCGGCGAATCTGCCCGCCACAAGGTTTCCGCCTACCTGGAAGGTGTGCGCTTCCGGCACGACCCGGAGTCCCGGAATCCGTACCTGTTCCTTTCCCGCCTGGGCGCCGCCATGAGCCGCCAGGCCTTCTGGAACATCATCAAGAAGCGGGCGCTCATGGCCGGCATCCGCAAGAACATCTCGCCCCACACCCTGCGGCACTCCTTTGCCACCCACCTGCTGGAAAACGGCGCCGACCTGCGCAGCGTGCAGATCATGCTGGGACACGCCGACCTCTCCACCACCCAGATCTACACCCACGTTACCCGCGAGCGCCTGAAGCGACTGCACCGGGAGATCCATCCCCGGGGGTGACGTGCCGGGGGCGTATTCCCGCTGAAAACGCCTACCCCTCTGCACCGCCTTCGGTGCCGGGTTGCGGCGCCAGGGTGAAGCAGAAGGTGCTGCCCGTGCCCGGCCCCTCTGATTCCACCCAGATCCTGCCGCCGTGCAGTTCGACGATCCGCTGCGCCAGGGCCAGCCCGATGCCGGTCCCTTCCGAGTTGGCGTTCAGCTTGTTGAACAGGCCGAAGACCGTATCGTGATAGCGTTTCTCTATGCCGATGCCGTTGTCGCGTACAAAGAACACCCGCACGCCGTCGTCCTCGCGCATCCCGATCTCGATGCGGGGATGGGGCTGATCGCCCATGCATTTGAGGGCGTTCTCGATCAGGTTTTGCAGCACCTCCGCCAGTCTGGGGCGATCGCCGAACACCTGGGGCATTACGGGCTGGACCGTTATGGCGGCCTGTTTGCGGGCAATCGGTCCGTCAAGCTGCCCCAGCACCTCCCCGGTCAAGCCGTTCATATCCACCATGGACGGCGGATTCATCAGCCGCCCGATCCGGGACAGTTCCAGCAGGTCGTTGAGCAGCGCGGTCATCTTGTCCGCGGCATCCGTGATCCGCCGAAGGTCGCCCTCCATGCGGTCATGTCGCCCCACCGCCAAATCCTTCTGCAAGGCCCCGGCAAAGCCCTTGATGGTGATCAGGGGGCTCTTCAGGTCGTGGGAGACGGTATAGGTGAAGCGCTCCAGTTCGGCGTTCTTGACCTCCAGCTCCGCCTCCCGGTCCTTGCGCTCGTGTACCTCCTCTTCCAGGCTGGCTGTTTTCACCCGGACCAGAGACCGCAGCCGCGCGTTGAACAGGTAGAGCAGCAGCATCGCGAAGACCCCGCCCGAAAGGGAGCAGGTCAGGATAACCGCGGTGGACATCTCCTGCCCGATCGGCATGCGGATGGATTCGATCGCCCGTATGACGCCCGCCTTTTCGTTGAATCCCCCCTGGCCGGGGTAGAGCGCCTGGAGCCCCGCCGGCGCATCCTCCCGCTTCCCGTGGCATCTGAGGCAGGCTTCGTTGGTTTCGAGAAAGGGGATGGCGTAATAGAGGTACTTCTTGCCGTCCACGGTCACGATGCGCCGGAATTCGGTAGCATCGCGGTTCTCGTTGAACATGCGGATCAGCGTGGACTCGGTCGGGTCGGCCTTGTTGACCGGATTGCGCGGGTTGTTCGAGGCCATCTTGTAATAGATTTCCGGGAGCCCGGCCTTTTGGCGCTCCTCGTTGTAGAGGCCGTGCATGAGCCGCACTATGTAGGAGGAGGAAAGTATTTCCGGAGAATAATAGTCCTTGGTTATGGCACCCTGATTGCGGGCATTGTAGAAGGCCGGATGCATGACCTCCTGGATATAACGGTGGAGGCCGCGATGGGAAAGGAGGAGGCTTTTGACCTTGTCCTCGGCATCGCTGATGAGGTAGGTGGAAATGGCGTAATAAAGGGAGCCGGCCACCAAGGCCACGGTCAGCAACGGGATGCCGACCGTCTTTATGAGGCGCCGGCCGTTTTCGCCCAAGGGCGGAAGGAACTGCGGGCTCATGTGATACCCTCCAGGAGGCGGTTCTTGCGGGGAGGCCCGCCGCGGAGGCGCCTCACGCCGATTCAGTCCGTGCCGGGGGCAGGATTTCCGCCAATAGCTGTTTCAGACCGTCGAGCGTATAGGGCTTGTGGATGAAGCCGGCCAATTTTCCGCTCGCGATCCGTGCCGTGATGTCTTGCCCGGAAAAGCCGCTGGTCATGACGACGCGGGCATTGGGGTCATGACGGCGAAGTTCGCTGAACGTCTCGGCGCCGTCCATCAGCGGCATGTTCATGTCCAGGAGGACCAGGTCGATGGGTGTGGGGTGCGTGCGATAGGTTTCCACCGCCTCGCGGCCGTTCCCCGCAGTGAGCACGGAAAGGCCGAGCGATTCGAGAAGCACTTTGCCCACCTCGCTGACCATCTGCTCGTCGTCCACCAGCAGCACCGTGGCACCCTGCCTCCAGAGCGGGGGCGCGGTATCGTGCAGCGGGCGGGTCGCCTCGTCGCCCGCGACGGAGACCGGGAAATGGATTTTGAACGTGCTCCCCTGGCCCGGCATGGAACTGAGTTGCAGAAACCCGTCGTGAGCCTTGATGATGCCCAGCACCGCCGACATGCCAAGCCCGCGCCCGGTGAATTTGGTGGTGAAGAACGGCTCGAAGATCCTCTGCCGTGTTGCCTCGTCCATGCCGCAGCCGTTGTCCGTCACCTCCAGGCAGACATATCTTCCCGGCGGGACATCCTCGCCCAGGTAGGTCGTGTCCGGGGCGCCCGCTTCGCACTCCACCCTGTCCACGGCAACGGTTATGGCACCGTTGTTTTCCCCGATCGCCTCGGAGGCATTGATGATCAGGTTCATGATGATCTGGCGGATCTGGCTGGGATCGGCCTGGATCGGCGGCAGTCCCTGCCGTATGTTCAGGTTGAGGGCGACCTTTTTGCTGATGGATGCATGGAGCAGGCTTGCCATGTCCTCCACAAGTGCCTGCAGATGGGTTCGTTTCAACAGAAACGAACCCTTGCCGGCATAGGCGAGCATCTGCTGGCAGAGATCGGCGGCACGCTGGGAGGCCTTCTCCACCTGGCGGAGGCTGTTCAGGGCCGGAGATTCCGCCCCAAGCGTCTCCTGGGCAAGACAGGTGTTTCCAAGGATGACCGTCAGCAGGTTGTTGAAATCATGGGCGATGCCGCCGGCCAAGACGCCGAGGCTTTCGAGGCGCTGCATGTTCCGGAGCTGGATTTCCATCTGAATCCGCTTGCGCTCCGCCTCCCTGCGCTCGGTTATGTCGCGGTGAAAAGCCACGATGAATTGCTGGTCGCCGGTCGGCAGCAGGCAGGTGGACACCTCCAGGGGGAAGGTGTGCCCGCTTTTGTGATAATGCTCCACCTCGACCTTTATCTGCTCCCCCGCCATGATCCTCTCAACGTAACGTGGCAAGAGATGCGTAAGCTTCTGCGTATCCAGATCCTGCAGTTTCCTGCCTCTCATCTCCTCGACGGTATAGCCGTGCATCCTGGCGAATGATTCGTTGAACCCCGCCATGTCGCCCGTGGGGGTAAGGTAGCATATCCCGTCGCTGGCCGATTCGAACAGGGTGCGGTAACGCCTTTCACTGTCGCGCAGCGCCTCTTCGGCCCGCTTGTTTTCCAGGACCAGGTTCCACTCGCGCAGGGCGCGTTCGACGATACGCGGCATGGATTCGAAGGTTTCCGGCGTTTTGACCACGTAATCCACTGCCCCGGACTTCATGGACTCCACCGCCACCTGTTCGTTACCCTGGGAGGTCATCATGACAACCGGGAACAGGCCGGCAACCGATGCGACCATCTTCTTGCCGTCCCCATCGGGCAGGCGATAATCCGTCAGCACGATGTCGTATTCCCGGCGGGCAATCAGTTCCCGCGCTTCCCGGAGGGTGCCGGTTACGGTCAGTTCGTATCCATTGTCCGCATCGGAAAAGCTGCGGCGGATGAGTTCGGCATGCGCCTCCTCATCCTCCACAACCAGGATCTGCTTGTTGGGCGGCACAGGGTCCATGATTTCCATCCTTGTTGCTTTACCAGGGGCGTTTGTTCCAGGCCAGCCAGTAAAAACCCAGGTCGTGGAGAAGTTGATTGAATTGGGAAAAATCAACCGGCTTGGTCACATAGCTGTTGGCGTGGTATTCGTAGGCCATGGCCAGGTCACGCTCCGCATCCGACGTGGTCAGGATGACCATCGGAATTGGCCGCAGTCCGGGATCGGCCTTCACCTCCTTGAGCACCTCAAGGCCGTCGATCTTGGGGAGGCGCAGGTCGAGCAGCGCCAAGTCCGGACGCGGAAACCTGTCGCGGTCGGCATAGTCGCCGCGGCCAAAGAGGTATTCCAGCGCCGCTTCACCATCCTCCACATGGATGATGCGATTAGCCACCAGAGAGTCCTCAAGATTGCGCATAACCAGTTCCGCGTGGTCGGGATTGTCCTCGACAAGAAGAATAGTCAGCGGTTCGCCGTTCATTTTTCCCTCCAGGATTGATTCACGTTGGGGCATGTTGGTTAAATGTTTTTTAGTGTTATCATATTTTCATGCCAAATACCATATGTTCAGATCACCGGGTATTCCGCTGCACGCCCACTGCCATGATTAACCTTGAAACTCCGGAACTCTTCTAGTATAAAAGGGTCTTGTGAACGAGCCGCACAGACGCCGTTGCGCGTGATCATAACCAGCTGTAATCCTGCTTTTTTCCGTGCCCTGCGTGGGCAGGGGCTTCTTCAATCCGCGAATACTGGAGCTTGTGTGAAAATCTGTTCGCTGGCCAGCGGCAGCAAGGGTAATTGCCTCTACCTGGAGACGGGCGAGACCCGCGTGCTGATCGATGTCGGGCTGTCGTTGCGCGAGACGCTCGGCCGCATGGAGGCGAGCGCTCTCGATGCCGGCCATGTCCATGCCGTGCTGGTCAGCCACGAGCATATCGACCACATCCGCAGCGCCGGCGCCTTCAGCCGCAGGTTCAAGGTGCCGGTGATCGCCAGCCACATGGTTTGCAAAAAGGCCGAAAAATACCTGCACAAGGCAACGGTGATCGAGTTCGAGGCCGGCCGCGCCCTGGATTTTCGCGATATCGTGATCGACCCTTTTCCCATCACCCACGACGCCTGCGACCCGGTCGGCTTCATCCTGGAATCCCGGGAAGGACGCTGCGGTTCGGCCACCGATCTGGGGATAGTGACCCGTTTGGTGACCGAAAAGCTGCGCGGTTGCCGGGCGCTCAACCTGGAGTCGAACCACGACGTGGAGATGCTGATGAACGGCCCCTATCCCTGGGACCTGAAACAGCGCATCAAGTCGCGCCACGGCCACCTCTCCAACGAGGAATCGCTGGAACTGCTCCATGAACTGGCCCATGCCGGCCTGGAGGCGCTGGTAATGGCCCACCTGTCCGAGGTGAACAATCATCCGGACCATGTGGTGGCTACCACTGAGTCGTTCCTGAGGGACCAGGACATCTGCGCCCCGCGGATCGTGATCGGGGACCAGTACCGGCCCGGCGCGGTGATGGAGATTTGAAGTTTTTTCCTCCCCCTTCAAGGGGAGGGGGTATTTATTCATAAGGAGTTAGTGCATGATTCCACGCTACACCCGCCCCGACATGGCAAAAATCTGGGAACCGGAAAACCGGTTC
>DAIERH010000071.1 GCA_027346925.1 Geobacter sp. | reverse complement strand
GATACCTCTAGGAACAAGAATAAAGCATGTTTTACATTAAATATTACATGTAACAATCATGGTGAAAAATTATCCCCCGCTGGTTGCGGAGGATAATTGCGAGCTATTGCAGTAGCGGCGTTATCAACTGACCTCTTTGATCATGTTGCGGGCGATGATCAGTTGCTGGATTTGGCTCGTCCCCTCATAGAGCCTGAACAGGCGCACATCGCGATAGAACCTTTCCACCGGATAATCACGGATATACCCTGATCCGCCCAGTATCTGCACCGCCCTGTCCGCGACCCGGCAGACCATCTCGGAGGCAAAATATTTGCTGCAGGAGGACTCGGTCGAAATATTCTTTTTCAGGTCGTATTTGCGGGCGGTTTCCAGGACCATGCTCCTGGCCGCGTAGATTTCAGCCTTGCAGTCGGCGATCATCCCCTGAATGAGCTGGAATTCCGCTATGGGCTTGTTGAACTGCTTTCTCTCCACCGCATAACGCAGGGCCTCGTCAAGGATACGCTCCGCAGCGCCGACACATACGGCGGCAATGTGGGTGCGCGACTTCTCCAGCACCTTCATGGCGGTCTTGAAGCCGGCCCCTTCCCTACCCCCGATGAGCGCTGTCGCGGGGACCCTGCAATCCTCGAAGATCACGTCGCAGACGTGTCCCCCCCACTGCCCCATCTTCTTCTCGTTCTTCCCAAGGGACAAGCCCGGCGTCCCCTTTTCCACGAGAAAGGCCGAAACACCGCCGGCACCCTTGACCTCGGGGTTTGTCCGGGCAAAGACCGTGAAGACGCCTGCCTCGGGCGCATTGGTAATGAAGCGTTTGGTGCCGTTGATCACGTAATGGTCGCCATCCCGTACCGCCATAGTCCTGAGTGAGGCGGCATCGGAACCGGCGTCGGGCTCGGTCAGGGCAAAGGAGGCGATCAGTTCTCCCGTGGCCAGGCGCGGCAGATAATGCCTCTTCTGCTCCTCGGTACCGTCGATGACGATGCCAAGAGCGCCGATGCCAACGTTGGTGCCGATCACCGAGCGAAAGATGGGAGATGCCTTGCACAGCTCGAAAACCACGTTTATCTCCTCTTCGAGCGTGAGCCCCAGCCCGTCGTATTCTTCGGGTATGGAAAGGCCGAACAGCCCCAGTTCCCTCATCTCATCCACTATCTCACGAGGGATCTCGTCGTGCTCCGAGCATTGCTCCTCAAGAGGGATGAGGCGCTCCTTCACGAACTTCGTAATTGTTTCAAGCATTACATTCAGCGTGCTTTCGTCATGTATCATGGCAGACCCCTTTCATGTCGGATCGGTTTCAAAATCGGGTATTGTGTTACAGCTTTGCCGTCAATGCGGGAACAAACTGGAGAACATCCGCCACCACCAGAACATCGGCGATCTCGCCGATGGGCGCATCCCTGTCCTTGTTGATGGCGACGATGAAGTCGGATTTCTTCATGCCGGCCAGGTGCTGGATGGCACCGCTCACCCCGCAGGCGATGTACAACTTGGGGCTTACCGACTGGCCGGTGGTCCCCACCTGGTGGCTATGTTCGAGCCAACCGGCATCCACGACCGGCCGGCTGGCGCCCAACTCTCCCCCCAGGGCCTTGGCCAGCGCCTGAATGACCGGCACGTTGTCCCTCTTACCGACACCGCGCCCGGCGGTCACGATAACTTCGGCCTTGGTGAGGTCCACGTCCTTGGCTTCCGCCGGTTCATAGCCGATAAACTCGACGGTCCCGGTGCCGCACGGATCCAGGAACTGGACCTGGGGAGCGCCTCCCGGCTGCTGAACGGGAAAGGCACCGGCCTGGATGGTCAAAACCGCCCTTTGCGTGGCCGGCTTGACGGTGCGGCGCATCTTTGCGTTGCAGCAGCCGACCTCGAACCCGCCGCCGGACAGCCCGATGACTTCGGAAACCTGGGATGCCCTGAGGTTGGCAGCCACCCGCGGCGCCAGATCCCAGCCGTACGAGGAGTGCATGAAAACGACGATATCCGGCTCCTCTTTCCCGACGGCTTCGAGGATCAGCTGTTTGTGCAGATCCGGGTTGTATTCGCCGCATTTGGCCGCGTCAGCCAGATAGAGGGTGCCGCCGTACGCGGGGAGCCGGTCGTTGCTGCCGACCAGCAGCATGACGGCCTCGGCGCCAAGCTGATCGGCAAATCCGAGCAGTTCGTACGTTGTATCCAGGAGCTTGCCTTCTCTGTATTCGCCTATGAGCAATGCTTTCATATCCGCCTCCTACCGCAGGACCGAGGTTTTTTCTCTGAGAATTGCCAACAATTGATCGACCATCGGCCCCACATCCCCTTCCAGCACCACACCGCCACCCTTTCTGGCGGGAGCATGAAAGCTGGTCGTGGCGGACAGCGGCTCTTCCCGGAGCAGATCGGCCACCGCGATGGTTTGAATCTCCTTTTTCTTCGCCTTCATGATGTTCGGCAGGGTCGGATAGCGCGGGACATTGAGGCCGAGCTGGCAGGTAAACAATGCCGGGGGCTTGAGTCTCGCAACCCCCTTGATACCACCTTCCAGCTCCCGTTTGACGGTCACTGCGCCGCCGGTGAACTCAAACCCCACTATCGTGGTGACGCAGGCGTATTCCAGCAACTCCGCGACAATCGCCCCCACCTGGGCCGAACCGCGATCCTGCGACTGCATGCCGGTAAAGATCAGATCGAAACCCTGGGCCTTGGCATACGCGGCGATGATCGAGGCGATCTGCCAGGGATCTTTGGCGGCCGAGTCGTTGTCCTGCACATGGACCGCACGGTCGCACCCCATGGCCATGGCCTTCTTGAGCGCCTCCCCAATCCGGTCGGGACCGATGGAAAGAACCGTCAGTTCGGGTTCGCTGGCCAGCTTTTCCTTTACCTGCACCGCCTGCTCCACCGCATATTCGTCATATTCGTTCATGCGCCAGGCCAGGTCCGACTCGCTGAACCACGTGCCGGAGCCGTTGGGCTTGAAGTGGGACTCCATGTCCGGAACCTGCTTGATGCAAACGAGAACCTTCATAGATACCTCCCAGTTACCGTGAATACCGGAATACCTGCCGGACAAACCGAAATGCGATATATGACCCCGCTATACCGTCAGCCGCGCGGCGACGATTTCCGCCAGATCCCGCACCATGATTTCGCCTTCGAATCCGCCGGTCTTGACGCCGTCCTCGAACATGGTCAGACAGAAGGGACAGTTGGAAACCAGGAGTGGTGCACCGGTTTCCCTGGCCATCCGCACCCGTGCCACGTTGATCCTGTTTCCCAATTTTTCTTCGGCGACGATCCTGCCGCCGCCGGCGCCGCAGCAAAAGCTGTCGCACCCCGATCTATCCATCTCCCTGATCCGGCCACCGGCTTTCGCCAGAAGTTCCCTGGGCTGGTCGATGATGTCCATGTAGCGCCCCAGGTAGCAGGAATCGTGGTAGGTGAAGATGAAATCATCCGGGGACATCTCCAGACGGCCGCTTTCAAGCAGACGGTGCAGATAGGTGCTGTAGTGCTCCACCGGGACTTCCAGCCCCAGGTCCCGGTAGTCGCGCCCCAGGGTGTTGAAGCAGTGGGGACAGGTGGTGACGATGCGCTTCACCCCGTATCCCTTGATCAGTTCGATGTTCCCGCTCGCGAGCATCTGGTAGAGGTATTCGTTGCCCAGCTTGCGCACCGGTTCGCCGCAGCATTTTTCCTCCTTGCCCAGGATGCCGACCCGGATGCCGGCGGCGGCGCAGATCCGGACGAAGCTCTTGGCGATCTCCCGGTTGCGCTTGTCAAAGGAGGCGTAGCAGCCGGCAAAATAGAGGATATCCACCTCCTGGCCGCTCTCCATCCCGATGACCGGGAGGCCGTCCGCCCACTCTCCCCTGGCGGCAAAGGCCAGGCCAAAGGGGTTGCCGTTCACCTCGATGTTGCCGACCGCGGTCCTCACCTCGTCGCCCGGGAAGGCCCCCTCCATCAGGGTCAGGTTTCTGCGCATCTCCAGGATCTTGTTGACGTGCTCGATGTTGGCCGGGCAGATGTCCTGACAGGCGCGGCAGGTGGTGCAGGACCAGATGGCATCCTGTCCGACGGTTTCGACCAGATTGCCGTCAGGCGCGGATTCGGCCTGTTCCCCGATCTGCCTGACGACCTTCATGGGGGAAAGCGGCTTGTCGGTGCTGTATGCCGGGCAGCGCTCCTGGCAGCGCTTGCAGGAGGTGCAGGCGTCGGCGTCGAAGATGTCCTTCCAGCTCAGGTCCTTGACGGTGGCGGCGCCGAACTGTTCTATGCTCTCGTCCTCCAGGTTGATGGTGGCGATGGTCCCTTTTGCCTCCAGGGGGGCGAAGAAGGCGTTGGCGCTGGTGAGGAAGATGTGCCGCAGCTTGGTGTACGGTATGGCGGCAATGAAGCCCATAACCAGGACAAAGTGCAGCCACCATAAGAGCCGGTGGGCCGTGCGGATGTTCTCCTCCGCATAGGGGGTGAACAGTTGGGCGACCAGTTTGCCGACGGGAGAGAACATCGCCAGGCCGGGGTCCTGTCTCAGTTCGGTGACAGCCATGCGGGCACCTTCGATCAGGAAACCGGTGATCAGGATGGCGAACAGCAGGACGTGGATGCGGTAGTCGTCTGCGCTTGTCTCCAGCCCTTCGGGCCTGATGAAGAAACGGCGCGCGAACAGGCCGGCCAGCATGACGATCGCCAGCAGGCCCGCACCATCCAGGACAAGGGAAAAGGCCTTGTAGAATTCACCCGAGAGGATATTGACCCGCATCAGGGGGGTAAAGAAATCGGCCTGGATCATCACCAGCATCGTGCCGATGAAGAGGAGGCCGAAGCCCCAGAAGAAAAAGGCGTGAAACAGGCCCCCGTCCTTGACGCGGGCCACCTTTTCCTGGCCGAAGACATCGGCGATCATCCGCTTGACCCGCTCCTCGTAGCTGTCGAAGCGGTTGAGGGGCTTGCCGAGACGATACCGCGGCACCCGCCTCCAGATACCCCACGCCAGGGCCGCCACCGCAACCATGCTCAGGAGATACATGGGCAGCACAACCCCGTGGCCGATGTTCCAGTATATCTCGCGCGTTGCTTCCATGCTGTCCGCTCCTCTGCCGTTGTTACCGGTGATTCTCGATGACCATGGCCAGACCCTGGCCAACACCGATGCAGAGGCTGAGCACCGCATAGCGCCCCCGTGACCGCTGGAGTTGACGCGCCGTGGTGAGTGCCAGCCTGGCGCCCGAGGCCCCAAGGGGATGACCGACCGCGATGGCCCCGCCATTGGGGTTGACGCGGCTGTCGTCGAAGGCGATGCCCAACGGCTTGAGACACCCCAGGACCTGTGCGGCAAAGGCCTCGTTGATCTCGATGATGTCCATATCCTTGAGCGTCAGCCCGGCACGCCGCAGGGCCTTGTTGATGGCGCCCACCGGCCCGACCCCCATGACGCGGGGCTCCACGCCGACGGCAGCCGCCGACAGGACACGGGCCATGGGGGCGATCCCTTTCCGCTCTCCAAAGGCGCTGTCTCCCACCAGCAGCATGGCGGCACCGTCATTGACGCCGGATGCGTTCCCGGCAGTGACGACGCCGTCGGCGAACAGGGGCTTCAGCCTGGTGAGGGCCGCAAAATCGGAATCTGCCCGGGGATGTTCGTCCTGATCGACCACCATGGGCGGCTTTTTCCCCTGGGGCACCGAAACCGGAGTGATCTCACCGGCAAAGAAACCGGCGGTGCGGGCCGCCTCGTATTTGGCCTGGGAGGCGGCGGCAAATGTATCGGCCTCTTCCCTGGTGATGCCGTATTCACGGGCCACGATGTCAGCCGTTTCCGGCATGGTTTCGTTGCCGAAACGGACAATGATTTCCGGGTGGGGGAAGCGAGCCCCGATGGTCGAGTCGAACACCCGGACATCACGGCTGTAGGCGGATTCCGACTTGGCGAACACAAAGGGCGCACGGCTCATGTTCTCCACGCCGCCGGCCAGGTACAGGTCACCTTCCCCACAGGTGATGGCGCGGGCCGCATCCACTACCGCCGCCATGCCGCTCGAACAGAGCCGGTTGACGGTCTGGCCGGGGGTCGTGACCGGAAGCCCCGAGAGCAGCACCGCATGCCGGGCAATGTTGCGGCTGTCTTCGCCGGCCTGGTTGGTACAGCCGATGATGACGTCTTCCACCTCCTCCGGCTTGAAGGTGTTTTTTCCCATCAGCGCCGTGATGACTCCGGCCACGAGCGTATCGGGGCGAACTGAAGCGAGTTTTCCGGCATGACGCCCGAAGGGGGTGCGCAAGCCGTCGTAGATGTAGGCGTTCAACATTGTTCGGTCCTTTCCTGTTGCAATCAGTTTTCAGGCGTCAGGAGCGACACCCCGAGGCGGGCGCGCCTGGTGAGCCAGGGGCTCGGCCGGTAGCGCGGATCGCCGTAGAAATCCTGCATCTCCCGGAGGATCTCCAGGACGGTCTGGGGGCCGACATCGTCACCCCATGCCAGGGGCCCCCTGGGATATCCCAGCCCCAGGGTCACCGCCTTGTCCAGTTCTTCGGGGGTAGTTATCCGCTGCTGCACGATGTCGCAGGCATTGTTGATGATCACGGCCAACACCCGCTGCGCCACGAATCCGGCGCTGTCGTGGATCAGGGAAACCGGGACCCCGTCGGAACCGAACAGCCCGTGGGCCGCGAGTTTTACATCCGGGGCGGTAAGCGGGGTTGTCATCAGGGTACGGTGCGTATCCAGGCCGAACAGGGTATCCAAGGCTATTGTCCGGAGCGGGTCCAGCGCCTCGGCCAGACAGGCGCTGGTGGCATCGCTGCCCACCGGCATGACGATGCAGAGGGAATCGCTTCCGGGGGTTGCCCCGCTGTCAAGGGTACCGCCCAGCCTGGCGATAAGTTCCGAAACCGCGGCATGGGCACGGGGACGGACCGGGCTGACCCAGACCGATTTCGGCCTGGCCCCCGGAAGTTCCGCCTCTGGGATGGCCTCCGGGCCTGCCGCCGTATAGGTGTAGAAGCCGCGGCCGACCTTGCGGCCCAAAAGCCCTGCCAGCAGGCGCTGACGGGCGATCGGGGAAGGGCGGAGCCGCGGCTCCTGGTAGTACTGGTTGTAGATGGCCTCCATGGCCGGGTGGGACACATCCAGCGCGGTCAGGTCGAGCAACTCGAAGGGGCCCATCCGGAACCCGGCGCCCTGGCGAAGAATCCGGTCCACGTCCCGGTGTTCGGCGACCCCTTCCCCCAGCACCCGCAGGGCCTCGGTCACGAAGCCGCGGCCGGCATGGTTGACGATGAAGCCGGGGGTATCCTTGGCGCGCACCGCGGTGTGCCCCATGCGCATCGCGAGCGTCTTGAGCGTCTCGGCGACCCACGGTTCCGTGAGGAGTCCGTCGATGATTTCGACAATCTTCATCAGCGGAACCGGATTGAAGAAATGGAACCCGGCGACACGGCCCGGCAGACGGCAGCCGGCCGCGATCTCGGTCACGGACAACGACGAGGTGTTGGTTGCCAGCAGACATGCGTCGCCAACGATCGTTTCCAGCGACTGAAAGAGTTGATGTTTTACCTGCAGATTTTCTACGATGGCCTCGATGACGATGTCCGCGGCCGCAAACTGCTCCAGTGAGTCGGCGATGCGGATGCGCTCGACGGCCGCATCCGCCGCATCCCTGGACAGCTTGCCCTTTTCCGCCAGCTTTGACAGAGTGGCGGCAACCGATTTCTTTGCCTCGGTCGCGGCATCGGACCTGGCATCAAACATGAGTACCGGGATCCCTGCCTGGGCCGCGATCTGGGCGACCCCCCTCCCCATCACCCCGGCCCCGACGATGCCGAGTATCAGATCAGCCCTGCCTGCATCCAAAGACATTCCTACCTCCCCTGATACACCGGTTTGCGTTTCTCGAAAAATGCCTTCATCCCTTCCTTCTGGTCCAGCGTGTCGAAGAGGAGCTGGAAGGCTTTCCGCTCCAGCATGATCGCCGCCTCCAGGGGGATGTCCTGTCCGGCCAGGATCACCTCCTTGATCTGGGCCACGGCAACGGGGGGCATGGCGGCGATGGTCGTGGCCATCTTCAGGGCAGCTGCCTGGACCTCGCCGTCGGGGACGACCTCGCTGCACAGCCCCATGGCAAATGCCTCGCGGCCGGAGACCGGCTTGCCGGTGAGGATCATCCGCATGGCCTGGAACTTGCCGACAGCCCTGGTGAGACGCTGGGTCCCCCCGGCGCCGGGCATGATGCCGACCTTGATCTCCGGCTGGCAGAAGGATGCATTCTCGCCGGCAATGATGACGTCGGCATGCATGGCCAGCTCGCACCCCCCGCCCCACGCATACCCATTGACCGCCGCCACGATAGGCTTGGGGCACTGGGCGATGGCCTGCCACAGGAGATGGATATTGCGCAGCATCATCTCGATGGCGCCCTTGTCGGCCATATCCTTGAGATCCGCCCCGGCTGCAAAAAATTCCGGCCCGCCCGTGAGGACGATGCAGCGCACCGTTTCATCGCCTCCGAGAACCCTGAAGTAGTCCGCCAGTTGCTGTCGGACAGCCAGGTTGAGAGCATTTTTGACTTCCGGACGGTTGAGCTTTACCAGAGCCACCCCTTCTGCGGGGTATTCCAAGACGACTTCGCTCACTGGAGAGGACCTCCTGTTTTTTACATGCAATATTACATGCAATTACCGGGTTGTCAAGATATTTTCACCTACCTGAAATTCATGATGTCTGGATGGCGGATCAAACAAAGACCGGAACTCGGGCATTCCAAGCGAGATGGGCCATGAGGGCGCCGCTGCTTCAAAATGGTGTATCGGCGCAGTGACGGGAAGGGAGCGGGATTGGCTGCCGAGAGCAGTCTTCTTTGCGGGAACCGTGGGGGGAATCTGAATCCGGTCTTTGATTAACGCGGGAGAATCCGGGTTTATCTGGAAGAGGTCAACAGGTTGCTGTGGAATTTACGCAATACGTCCTTGCAGACGTCAATATCTTCCCGACGTATGCCCATTGTGCCGATATCAAGGATTTCCTGCACGATTTGCGTAACATCGGACATCAGCGTGTTGCCCTTGTCGGTAATAAAGACATTTTTTTCACGTGCATCATGGTTGCCCGGAAGTCGGACTATCAAGCCCTGGGACTCCAGGCTGGCAAGTAAACGCGCCATCGTCGTCTTATCTTTGTTGAGGCTATCCGCCAGCACATATTGCGGCTGGCCATTCTGGCTCCAGATATAAACCAGGGTTGAGAACTGCTCGGAAGTTATGGCGTACTTTCCCTTTGCCAGTTCCTGATTGATCCTCTTGAGCACCATGCGGGACGCCTGGCTTGCAAGGTGCCCCAGCGAGTTGTCCAACGAGTATTTTTTACCCCTCTTCTTCATATTGTTGTGTATTGCAACTTATGCCGGTTTTGTCAATAGCTATCGTGCAATCCCCTCTCGGATATCTCGAATTACAATCATCATCCAAGCGCAATAATCCATACCTGCATGCCGCAGGAGCACGCCCGTCAGATTGCGCTAGGACGGTTTATAGACCTTGAGCAGTGCCTGTGCCATCTCGGCCGGGGTGGCCGCAACGCTGATGCCGCACTCCTCCAGCACCGCGACCTTTTCGGCCGCCGTGCCCTTGCCGCCGGAGATGATGGCACCGGCATGACCCATCCGTTTGCCGGGAGGACCCGTCCTGCCAGCGATGTAGGCCGCAACGGGCTTGGTCATGTGCTCCTTCGCGAAGTACGCCGCCTCTTCCTCGGAGTTGCCGCCGATCTCGCCGATCATGATCACCGCCTCGGTGCCGGGGTCTTCCTCGAACATCCGCAGGCAGTCGATGTGGCTGGTGCCGTTCACCGGGTCGCCGCCTATGCCCACACAGGTGGACTGGCCGAGGCCATAGCCGGTCAGTTGCCAGACCGCCTCGTAGGTGAGCGTGCCGGAACGCGAAACAACCCCAACCTTGCCAG
>DAIERH010000070.1 GCA_027346925.1 Geobacter sp. | reverse complement strand
CCTTGCCCTTGCTGAAAAGAATGCCCGGCGATTCAAGGCATTGGCGGAAAAAAACCTGGTCGCCAAACTGGAGGCCGAGCAATACGACACCACCTGCCAGGTTGCCAGGGAAGAGGTGGCCCGATGCCAGGCCGCGCTTGACGCCGCGCGGATGGAACAACAGGCCAATCGGGCCGGTCTCGGCTTTGCCCGGAGCAAGGTTGCCGATACCCTCATCTATGCCCCCCAGGACGGGGTCATCATTACCCGTGACCTGGAAAAAGGGGCCACGGTCACGCCGGGAATGTCGATCTTCACCCTGGCGGATCCCGAAACCGTCTGGGTCAAGGCCAATGTGGACGAATCACAACTCAAGGGGGTGGCCATCGGCAACAAGGCCGTTATCACCCTTCGCTCCTCTGCCAATGAGCCGTTCCCCGGCCGGGTCGCCCGCCTGGGGCACCAGAGCGACCGGGTAACCGAAGAACTGGAAGTGGACGTGGCCTTCACCCCGCCACTCAAAAGCTTCCGTCTCGGGGAGCAGTCCGATGTCTATATCGTCACCAAGGAAAAAAAAGACGCTTCGGCGCTCCCCGCTGCCGCCATAGTCACAAAGGATAAAAAACGCGGGGTCTGGGTGATCGTAAACGGGAAGCTTGCGTTCCGGCCCGTGACCGTCGGCATCCAGGATCGGCGCGACCTCACGGAGATCGTCGCCGGGCTTGACGGCGGCGAGCGCATCGCCGTTGCACCGCCCTCGGAGATGGCAAAATTCAGGGACGCCATGAAGGTCAGGGTCGGGAAATGAATCTTGCCGTTCGTGACATACGGTATCACCGGGGGAGGTTCATCCTGACCTCCATCGGCCTGGGCCTTCTCCTTGGGGTGGTCATGAGCATGGGGGGCATCTACCGGGGGCTCTTTGCCGATGCCCTGGCCGTTCTCGATTCCACCAGGGCGGATATCTGGGTGGTGCAGCAGGATACCAACGGCCCATTTGCCGAGAACTCGCGCATCCCCGAAGACATCAAATACCGCGTACAAGCGGTGCCCGGCGTGGCCGAGGCAGCCCCGCTCTCCTTCCAGACCATCCAGGTCGAGCGGATGGGCAAACCATTCCGTTTTTTCCTGATCGGCTATGACCTGAACGGTTTCGGCGGCCCGCCGGGCGTCATTGCCGGACGGGATATCCGCCAGAAGCATTACGAAATGGTAGTCGCCAAGGCGATGAAGATGGAGATCGGCGAGAAGATTCACCTGGGCCTCCACGACTATACCGTGGTGGGAATCACCGGAAAGGTGGTCTCGTCCGGCGGCGACCCGGCGGCGTATGTGAGCCTTGCGGATGCCCAGGACATCCAGTTCAAGAAGGACAACGACGCCATCAGGAACGACCGGGAGAGGATCGGGACCAACCTGGCCGGCATTCGCTACCTTTCACCTGCCCAGGCAACATACCTGCAACAGAACATTGCCGATCTCACGGAATCGACCCACACGGTGAACACCATCGTGGCGCGGCTGGCGCCGGGGGCGGACATCAAGGAGGTGCAGGGGCGCATCAGTCGCTGGAATCATTTCCGGCCCATCTCGGTGGAGGAACAGACCAAGATCCTGACCAAGGGGATGATCGAGAAGGCCAGGATGCAGTTGGGGCTCTTCAGGATCATCCTGCTCGTCATCTCGGCGGTCATCATCTCGCTGATCATCTACACCTCGACCCTCGACAAGATCAGGGTCATTGCCACCCTCAAGCTGATCGGTTCCCAGAACCGGGTGATCATCGGGATGATCCTCCAGCAATCGCTCCTGATGGGGATTATCGCCTATGCTATCGGCTATGTCATGATCCTCCTGACCTATGAAAAATTCCCCCGCCGGATCGTCCTGGAGCCATTCGACCTGCAAGCGCTCTTTGTCATCGTCGTGGCAATCTGCATGATTTCCAGCTTTGTCGGTATTCGGAAGGCGCTCAGGGTTGAACCCGCGGAAGCATTGGGTGGATAAGCATGTACGCCATTGAAGTGGAAAGGCTCACGAAGATCTACGGCAAGGGCGAGACGGCGGTAACCGCCATCGCGGATGCCACGTTTCAGGTCACGCCGGGAGAACTGGTCGCCATTCTCGGTCCGTCCGGGTCCGGGAAAACGACCCTGCTTACCGCCATCGGCCTGATCAACGAACCGACCCGCGGCAAGCTGGTCATTGACGGCACCGCTGTCGCCGACGGAGGGTGGCTGCCGGGACTGGACCTGAAACGGCTGCGCCGGGAAAAGCTCGGCTTCATCTTTCAGGCCCACAACCTGATACCGTTCCTGAGCGCCCGGGAAAACGTCATGATCGCGCTGGAGATCAATCATCTGACACGGACAGAGGCAAGGAACCGGGCGGACGAACTCCTCTCCGCACTCAATCTCGGGCACCGATTGGACAACTACCCCAGCGCCCTGTCAGGGGGCGAGGCCCAGCGAGTGGCCATTGCACGGGCTCTGGCCAACAAGCCCAGCGTCATCCTGGCCGACGAGCCGACCGCGGCGCTGGACACCGAGAATGGCAAAAACGTCATGGCCCTCTTGAAAGAACTGGCCGTGGAAAACAACTCGGCCATCCTGGTTGTTACCCATGACCACCGGATGGTCGAGGGGTTCGACAGGATCTTTCACGTGAGTGACGGCAGGATCGCGGGCGAGGAGACGAACGGGGTACAACACGCAGGGACAGCGCCTGCTTTGCAGGGATGAGGATCGCGGATGTCGGACACCCTTGACAGGTCTAAGCGTTCCACTTATTATATTCGATATCCTGAATATACAAGGAGGACAGTGATGCCCATCTTCGAATACAGCTGCAGCAGCTGCGGTCACCACTTTGAAAAACTTCAGAAGGCGGGAACAGAACCTGAAACCAAGTGTCCCGCATGCGGTTCGGCGGAGGTACGGAAGGAAATATCCACCTTTTCGGGAGGCTCCGCGGCTGCGTCCCCGTCATCGGCTTCCTGTTTCAGCGGCGGCTGAGGGGTGTGACCGACGCCGGTCCGGCGTCCCTGCCTGGGTTTGTTTTTGAGACAGACACGAGGAGAACACCTTGGTGACAAATATTCTGGACTACCGCTTCCTCATACCGGTCGCGCTGTTGCTCGGCCTTGCGCCCTTTTACCCCCAACCGCACATCGTGGAAAAGATCCGGATGCTCATGGCGGGCACCCTGAAAAGGCCCATCGACATCTTCGACCTGTTCTGGCATGCTTGGCCCTTTGCGTTGCTGCTGTACCGGATAGTTCTTGACATCAGGCAGTGACGCTGCCGGGGCCCCGCAGATGGCGCCTTGATTCGGGAGTGTAATCACTTCTCCCGTGCCACCACCACCAGCCCCAGGAACAGCCAGAACGCCTCCCGCAGGCGCCGGATGATGCTGAACGCGGCCCCCAGGGCCGCTCCCAGGTTGAACCCGAGCGAGAGCAGCACATTACCCCCATCCTGCACCCCCAGGGACACCGGGATCATGAACCCCAGCCCGGAAAAGAGCATGGCCAGGCCATCCAGACAGAGCGCCTCCCCCCACCCGATCGGATGCCCCATCAGGCCGAAGATCAAAAAGACCTCCACCGACAGCAGCACCCACCCGAGGAAGAAGATCGCAAAACCCGCCAGGATACGCCCGGGGTGTTCGCGGTAAAAACCTGCCAGGGCGGCATCCAGAAGGGCGAGATCTCCCTCCCGGTCCCGGACGAGCGCCGGATTCAACCCGAATCTTTTCAGCAGACGGACCAGCAAGGTGCATGGGTTGCTGCGCTGCGCGACCACAAAAGCCACCCCTAACCCTGCCAGGACGAGGCCCGCCAGGACGAGGCCGTCCAGATGAGTCCGGCTGGACGGCAGTACAAACGGGACAAGGGCGATGCACATGAAGATGTACAGGACCAGGCTCAAGACCAGCAAGCCCTTCTGAATGATCAGGGAGGCCGTTGCATCCTGCCAGGGGGTGCCATCGGCATGGAGGCGCAGCGCCTTGAAGGGCTCACCTCCCAGGGAGGCCGCGGGGGTGAGCTGATTGAGGGATTCTCCTGCCAGCCGGAGAAGGAAGAGCCGCCCCAGGGATGGGCGTGTCCCCTCCGTGATCAGCAGCACCCTCCAGGACACGGCCCCCAGGAGGTTCGTCACCCCGTACGGCACGAGGATAAGTGGCCACCAATGTCCCACCTCCCCCACGTAGCGCCCAAGATTCGACCACCCGATCCGCTTCAGCATGGCGAACAGGAAGATCGCGGCAATGGACAAAAGGATCACGTTGAGGCGGCGCATGGGAGTCAGGGCTCCGGGTCAATCCCGTACTGCTCCGTGTAGAAGCGGAATCTGCGCCATTCCGTCTCGCGATCCAGGCCGAACTCCTCCAGGGTGTAACGATGGACGCCATGCTTGTCCTTCGGGTTTTCCGTTACGAAACGCTGCATGGCTGCCTCGGCCCCGTCGGTGAGCTCCCGGTTGAAATGCCGGTAAATGCCCCGTACGACCCCCATCGGGTCCCGCCTCAGGTCAAGATAGCGCACATCGAAAAAGCGTTCACCCATCGCCTGGTTGCGCCGGCGAAGCTCCAAGGCGAGGCGGGCGCTCCCCTCCCACCGCAGGGTAACCTCGCTGGCGATCCCTTCCCGGTGAAGCCGGTTGGTGAACGGAGCGCGCAGGACCCGCGTCAGGCTGGCGCACGACGGCAAGACCTTGAGCGGATCACGGTGGGTCTGGACGATATCCGCATCGGGGTAGACGTGCAGGAGCGCCTCCAGCGCCATCAGATGGCTCGGCGCCTTGAGCACCCAATGGGTCCCTGGGCAGCGCCATTGCAAATGCTGCAGGAATTGCCGGTGAAAGGCATAAGCGGGAAGCTTGTCCTGGCCGTCGTGCCAGGCGCGGTAGGAAGAGACCTGGTACATGGTTTCAAAGACATAGCTCATGAAGGAATGATCGGTGATGGCGATGCACTCCTGGGGGTAGCGCGCATGGATCAGGTGGAACTTTTCGAACTCGGGCATCAGCACATCGAGCCACTTCAGTTGGCGCTCGGTGTGGACGATGCGGGGATCGCTGTCGTAGGAGCCCCTTTCGGGAGGAGGGGAGGGATGCATCACCTCCCATATCTGGGGCGCGCGGCAGCGGGGGTCCTGGGCCAGCAGCGCGTGCAGGAAGGTCGTGCCGCTGCGGGGAAGGCCGGTGATGAAGAGCGGACGCCGGATCGGCTCGTCCAGGATGCCGGGGTGGCGCCTGCGGTCCTCCACCATGCGCAGCCTGTTGCAGAGCATGCGCAGGACCTCGGAATGCGCGCAGATCCGCCCCACCAGGTTGAGGTCGGCATCGGCCTCAAAGGAGCGCAACAGGATGCCGAGGGGCTCGCGGAAGGAGTGGTCACCGAAGTCGTCCAGCCCCGTGAGTTTGCGGCTCTTTGCCAGGAGGGCCGCCTCGTCCAGGCTGAAGAATGGACGGCCGCTGTGCAGTGCGAACCTGCTGAAGGCATTGACGCCGGAGAGCAGCGCCGCTCCCAGACGGCACAGGGTCTTGTGCGCGCTGCCGGGCAGGACGCCCGGGCGATGGTAGGGTTTGTTCCCGCGATGCATCGACAGTCTCCTCCCGGTAATCTCGGTGTGGTTTCAGAGGCGCCCGCATCCGCCCTTTCCTAAGAGGGTAGTGTATTTTTACCCCATGTCAATGAGTCACCACTCCCGCTGACGACCAAGTCCCCCTTTTTCAAGGGGGGCACCCTTTGGCGGAAGATTGACGTTACTCAGGAAGCAGGCCGTGCTCGCGAAGATAAGCGATGATGGCATCGGCGCATTCCCAGACCGGTCGGGCCATTGTGCCGAGCCGCAACGCGGGGGCGCGAGGGGGCTCGTAGGGCGAATCGATGCCCGTGAAGTTGGGGATCTCCCCTTGGCGCGCCTTGCGGTAGAGCCCTTTCGGGTCGCGGCGTTCGCACTCCTCCAGCGGGGTGTCGACGTGTATCTCGACAAAGCTGCCGCCGGGCAGGATCTCCCGCACCATGTCCCTTTCCGCGCGAAAGGGGGATATGAAGGCGGTGATCACGATCAGGCCGGCATCGGTCATCAGCTTGGCCACTTCGCCGATGCGGCGGATGTTCTCGATCCGGCCCGCCTCGGTGAAGCCCAGGTCCCTGTTGAGCCCCTGGCGGATGTTGTCGCCGTCCAGGAGCATGGTGTGCCGCCCCAGGGTGTACAGCTTCCGTTCCAGGCAATTGGCGATGGTGGATTTGCCCGCGCCGGAAAAACCGGTGAGCCAGAGCACGCAGGGCCTCTGACCCTTGATGGCGGCCCGTTCCGGAGGGCCGATCTCCTCGCACTGCCTGCGGACGGTAGCGGTGCGGCGCAGGGGATGCAGGATCATGCCGCAGGCAACGGTGGCGTTGGAGAGACGGTCCGTCAGGATAAAGCCGCCGGTCTCGCGGTTTTCCGCATAGGGGTCGAAGGGGATCGGCAGCGAGAGCGCCAGCTCAGCCTCCCCGATATCGTTGAGCGAGAAATGATCGGCAGCGAGCCGCTGGTAGGAGTCCGGCTCGATCCGGCCCCTGATGCGGGTGATCCCGGCGGTTGCCGTGCCGGCCACCCCCTTGAACAGGTAATGCCTTCCGCTATAGAGCGGCTGATCGTCCATCCAGACCAGCCGCACCTTGAAGAGGTGCGCCAGTTCCGTCCGCTGATCCTCGGCAACGATCATATCTCCCCTGACGACGTCATGCTCACCCTCGAGGCTGAGCGCCACCGCCATGCCGGCCACGGCCTGCCGCACCAGGCGGTCGCCGCACCACATCTCCCGTACGCGCGTCCGCAGGCCGGACGGCAGGACCACCACCCGGTCGCCGCGTTTGAGGCTGCCCGACACCACGGTGCCGGCGTAGGCGCGGAAGGTCCCGTTTCCGCCCCGGCGGAACGCCCCATCCGCGCCCTCCTGCCATGCCCCTCCCGGGCGGGCCACCTTGATCACGTACTGCACCGGGAGGCGCGGGGCTGCGTGCTCCATCCCCTCGCCCGGAGCGACCGCGTGCAGCCACCCCATGACGGTTGTGCCGTCATACCAGGGCATGTTGGGTGAGAGGGCCACCAGGTTATCCCCATTCAGGGCCGAAACCGGGACCGCGACGCACTCCGCGCGGGGCAGGCCGAAACGCTCCAGGTCCCCCGCCAGGCGGTTGCACTGCGCCTGGACCTCCCTGAATCCCTGTTCGCTCCAGCCTGCCATGTCCATCTTGTTGACAACGAACAGGAACCGGCGGATGCCCATCAGTGCGCAGATCAGGGCGTGCCGGCGGGTCTGGGGCAACACCCCCTGGCGGGCGTCCACCAGGATGAGCGCGGCGCTGCAGCGGGAGGCGGCCGTGGCCATGTTCCTGGTGTAGCGCTCGTGGCCCGGCGTGTCGGCCACGATGAAATGGCGTTGCGGCGTGGCAAAGTAGCGGTAGGCGACGTCGATGGTGATTCCCTGTTCCCGCTCGGCGGTCAGGCCGTCCAGGAGCAGGGAATAGTCGATGCCAGCGCCATTGGTGCCGAGCCGTGCGCTCTCCTGTTCCAGGATAGCCACCTGGTCGTCGTACAGGTTTCCGGTCAGGTGGAGGAGGTGGCCGATCAGGGTCGATTTTCCGTCATCCACGCTGCCGCAGGCGAGAAATCGGAGTATGGCGCCAGCCTTTGTCATCAGAAATACCCCTCCTGCTTTTTCTTCTCCATGCTGCCTGCCTGGTCGAAATCGATCAGCCGACCGGCCCGCTCCGAACTCCGCGCGCACTCCAGTTCGCGGACAATCCCCCTGACCGTGGCCGCCCGCGACTCCACGGCGGCGCTCAGGGGATAGCACCCCAGGGTCCTGAAGCGGACCACCTTCATCCGCGGCGTCTCGCCGGGGGAGAGCGGCATCCGCCCGTCATCCACCATGATCCACTGTCCCGCCCGTTCCACCACCGGCCGCCGGGCCGCGAAGTAGAGCGGCACCACCGGGATAGCCTCACGGGCAATGTAGCGCCACACATCCAGTTCGGTCCAGTCGGAGAGGGGAAAGACCCGGAAACTCTCGCCCCGGTTTCTGGCCAGGTTGGGGACGCTCCACAGCTCTGGGCGCTGGCCGCGGGGATTCCAATGGTGCCGTGCGTCCCGGAAGGAGAAGACGCGCTCCTTGGCGCGGCTTTTCTCTTCGTCCCGCCGGGCGCCCCCCAGGATCATGTCGAAGCCCCCGGCGTCCAGCGCCATGCGCAGGGCATCGGTCTTCATGACATCCGTGTAGGCCCTGCTGCCGTGCGTGAAGGGGGTCACCCCCTCCCTGAGCCCCTCCTGGTTGGTGTAGGCGATGAGCTCCATCCCCAGGCGGGCCGCAGTCGCATCCCGGAAGGCGATCATTTCGCGGAATTTCCAGGTCGTGTCCACGTGGAGCAGGGGGAACGGAGGATTCATGGGATAAAAGGCCTTGAGTGCCAGGTGGAGCATGACCGAGGAGTCCTTGCCGACGGAGTAGAGCATGACCGGCCGCTCAGCCTCGGCAACGGCCTCGCGGATGATCCGTATCGACTCCTGTTCCAGTTGATGCAGGGCGCCGTTTGGTTTCATCATGACCTCCGTTTCGATTAAAAAGGATACCCCAGCCCCACGAACACCGCAGGCCCCTCCTTGCCGACCCCCAGATCCACCCGGCCGATGATGTTGGGCCGGACCACGGCCCTGACGCCGATGCCCGGGTTGAACTGGAAGCTCGTGGGGCTCGCCCGGTCGAGGGACGCCATGACCGAGCCGAAATCGATGAAGGGCGCCACCTCCCAGTCGGCCAGCACGTTGAACAGCCTCCAGCGGAACAGCCTGATCCGTTCCTCCAGGTTGAGGAGCAGGTAGCTGTTGTCGATGAAGCGGTAGCGTCCGTAGCCCCTCAGGGTCGTTTCCCCGCCCAGGGTGGCCTTTTCGAGGAACGGGACGTTATCGCCCGTGGTCTGGTTGCAGGCAAGGCGAACCACCGTGATGTAGCGCGCCTCCCGGAGCGGGAAAAACCCCTTGACCTCGGCCCCGAATCCCTGGTAATCGGCGCTGCTGCCCAGCATCCGGAAGCTGTTCTCCACGAAGACCTTGGCCTCTGTCCCGGTGGTGGGCAGGTCGGGCGAATCGAGGGTGCTGTAAACCAGGGACAAACGCTGGGCATGGACAGTAAAACCGTCGATGCCCGGAACAGTGGCCGGCGAGAACCGGTCGGTTATGAAGGGGATGCCCTCGATGGCGCCCCTCTTGATGTTGACCCTCTTGAGGCGCTCGCCGACAATCAGCTTGTAATCTCCGAACAGGCGATACCCGACGGAGATGTCGAAGCCCAACTCCTGGTCGGAGTAGTTGGTCTCGTTTGCCTTGCTGGCAGTGGACTGGAATCCGAAAAAACGGGCCGAACCGTCCGTATAGGCAACGGCAAGCGCGTGCAACTCCAGTGTGTCGAGCAGGAACTCCCTGTCCGTGTACCTGAGCCGATATTCTTCGTTGACCTTGGTGGCCTTTGCCAGGTTGATCTGCCAGTGCCGCTCCGGCGAGGGATAGAATGCCCCATACAGGATGGACGTGACGCCGAAGTTCTTGTTGTAGTTCACCTGGGGCGCCACCAGCGTGCTTATCTCGTCCTTTCCGTTATACAGCAAAAAGGCGGTCAGGCTGCCGGCGGTGAACCCTTCGTTGGGACTCGTTGCAATGACCGGCAGCGGGACGGTGACGACCTTCACCTGCTCGTCGAAGGTGTCGTTCGTCAGCGGATAGGGCAGTTTTTTACGGGGAACCATGCTCGTGCAGGCGCCCAGGAGGATGCCCAGCGACAGGACGAAGACCAGGCGGAACATGGCTTGTATGCCATCGTTACGCACGGTCATGGATCAGGCCAGGAACATCTTCAGCCCGAGCAGCAGGAGCACGGCGGCCAGGGCGTTACGCACCAGCGCATCCGGCAACCTGGTGACGATCAGGGAGCCGATGATGATGCCGGGAATGGAGCCGGCGAGCAGCTTGGCAAGCAGGCCCAGGTCCACGTTTCCC
>DAIERH010000006.1 GCA_027346925.1 Geobacter sp. | reverse complement strand
GGAATAGTCGGTGGGCGAGCCTGCCCCCGGGGGAATGGAGGCTGCTTCCTGCTGGGCTTTGCCGGCCGTGCCCATGGTGCCTGCGAGGTAACCGCCCAGAAATCCGACCACCAGGGCAACAACAGCTATCAGTACCGATTCCTTTTTCAACTGGATATCTCCCTCCTTACGGGCAAATACTGGTGGTCACGCCTTATCTGTGCCCTGTTTCGCCAGGGCGCGATTTTCGAGCAGCACCACGATGGGGCTGGCGACGAAGACCGAGGAATAAGTGCCGACCAACACGCCCACCAGAAGCGCGAACGAGAAATCGTGGATCACCTCTCCGCCGAAGAAGAACAGGGATGCCGCGGCCAGGAACACGGTCAGGGAGGTGACGATGGTCCGGGAGAGCACCTCGTTGATGCTCTGGTTGAAGATGGTGTGCATGGCACCCTTGAGGTTCTTGTGCAGGTTTTCGCGGATGCGGTCGAACACCACCACCGTGTCGGTCAGCGAATAACCGGCAATGGTGAGCACAGCCGTGATGAAGAGCAGGTTGATCTCCTTGTTCATCACGTAAAAGGCGGCAAACATGGCCAGGCAGTCGTGCAGCGTGGCCACCGTGGCGCCGATACCGAACTTGAAGTCGAAACGCCAGGCGATGTACAGGATGATCCCAAGCAGTGAAATGGCGACCGCCACCAGGGTGTCCTTGCGCAACTTGTCACCGATGGAGGGGCCGATCTCCGTGGTGCTCTCCACCACGAAGGGGTTATCGGGGCGCTCCTTCTTGAACGCCGCCTGCACGGCGTCGGCAGGTTTGCCGAGAGCGGCGCTGGCATTCTTGTCGATCTTGATCAGGAGCTTGTTCCCCTCCGTGATCTCCTGCAGGTCCACCTTGGTGATGCCGTTCTTATGGAGCGCCTTGCGGGCCTCGGCGATCGGCATCGGCTTGTCGAACTTGAGCTGCATGGCGGTGCCGCCGGAAAAATCGATCCCCATGTTGGCGGCCCCGCGGCCGATCTGGATGATGCCGATGATCCCCAGAATGGCGATGATCGATGATATGGCAAAGGCAATGTTGCGCTTGCCGATGAAGTCTATGTTGGTCTTGCCCAGAAGTTCCATGTACGGTGCTCCCCCTATATGCTCAGTTTCTTGGCTGTTCCCTTGGCAAGGAACAGGTCAAAGGTCACCTTGGTGCCGATCAGCGAGGTGAACAGGTTGATGATGACACCCAGGCTGAGGGAAACGGCAAACCCTTTCACCGGGCCGGTGCCGAACTGGAACAGCACCGCCGCGGTGATCAGGGTGGTGATGTGGGAGTCCATGATGGTCAGGAAGGCCTTGTCGTAACCGGCATCCAGCGCCGCCTTGGGCGTCTTGCCCAGTTTCAGCTCCTCACGGATGCGCTCGAAGATGATGACGTTCGAGTCCACCGACATACCGATCAACAGGACGATGGCGGCAATGCCCGGCAGGGTCAGGGTAGCGCCCAGGGCCGCCAGAGCCCCCATAAGATAGATCACGTTCAGCACCATGCCGACGTTGGCCACCATGCCGGAGAGCCGGTAGTAGACCGCCATGAAGAGCACGACCAGCACCACGCCGATCAGGCCGGCCATCAGCCCCTTGTGGATGGAGTCTTCCCCCAGGGAGGGACCTACAGTCACGTTCTGAATGATCTTGACCGGAGCGGGAAGCGCGCCGGCCCGCAGCACTATGGCCAGGTCAGAGGCGGTCTTCTCGGTGAAATTGCCCGAGATCTGGGCGCTGCCGCCGGAGATGCGTTCCCGGATGACCGGGGCGGAATAGACGTTGTTGTCCAGCACGATGGCAAAACGTTTGCCCACGTTGGCGGCGGTCACCTGGTCGAACAGCTTGGCCCCCAGGGAATTGAATTCAATGGCCACGTAGGGTTGGTTGAACTGTGAGTCGATGCGCACCTGGGCGTCGGTCAGCAAGTCGCCGGTAATGAGCGATTTCTTTTGCACCACGAACGGAATCTCGGACACGGCGCCGGTGGTCGGATCAACCGACTTCTCCTTGAGCACTTCCGCGTCGTCCGGGATGTTTGTGGAGGTGGGCGGAACGTCCTCGCGGACCATCTTGAATTCCAGCCGGGCGGTCTTGCCGATCAGGTCGATGGCGCGCTGGGGGTCCTTGATGCCGGGAAGCTGCACCACGATATGGTTGACCCCCTCGCGCTGGATGACCGGCTCGGATACTCCGAACTGGTCGATCCTGTTGCGGATGGTCTCGAGGGCCTGTTGGACTGCCTTGTCCTTGCGATCCTGGGCATCCTTGTCGTTAATGCGCAGGTTCAGGGCGACAAAGCCCCCCTCATCGTGCGGTGGACTGAGTTCGTAACCGGGGTATTTGTCCTTGAGCAGTTTCTGGACATCTTCCGCCGTTCCCTTTTCGTAGAGTTGGACGGACACCTGGTCCGAGCCTATACGGCTGATCCGCTTGAAGCGGAGGTTTTTGCTGTTCAGCGTGTCTTCCAGGTCGGTGGCCACGATATCCAGCGACCCTTCCACCGCCTTCTGGGTATCCACCTCCAACACCAGGTGCGTCCCCCCCTGCAGGTCAAGCCCCAGATGAATCTTGTCCTTGGGCAAGAGCCCGGACCACCACGTCGGCAGCTTGGCCACCAGTGTGGGGGTCAGGTACAGAAACGACAGAAGAACGAAGATGCATATCAGGCTTATGCGCCAGCCGGTTCCTTTAGGCATGAAGCTCGGTCTCCCTTCGGTTTGATCCTAGTCCTTTTTGACTGAGGCGATGTAGCTCTTGGTAATCTTGATATTGACCCCGGTTGCGATTTCCAGGGTAACGATGGTGTCGTCGACTGAGGTCACCTTGCCATGTACGCCGCCGGCGGTAACAACATTATCACCTTTTTTGAGCGCATCCAGCAACGTCTTGTGTTCCTTGGCCTTTTTCTGTTGCGGGCGGATCAACAGGAAATAGAAGATGGCAAACATGAATACGAGAGGAATGATCTGCTGAAACGCAGCCATCCCGCCACCCGAACCTGCGCCCCCCCCGGGGGGACCTGCCATGGCAAATGCTAATCCGAACATTGAACTATCCTCCTTTAACCATTTGATTTCGTGCTTGCTCAATATAAAACTGTCGACGGAATTCAGTGAATCTATCCTCCCGGATCGCCTCCCGCATCCGGAGCATGAGATCAAGATAATAATACAGATTGTGATAGGTATTCAAGTGTGATGCCAGTATCTCGCCGCTGCGGTAGAGGTGCCGCAGGTAGGCGCGGGAATAGTTCCGGCAGACATAACAGCCGCAGCCCGGGTCCAACGCCGCCTGATCCTCCTCGTAGAGCTTGGCCTTGATGTTGATCCGTCCCTGACTGGTGAAGAGCATGCCGTTTCTGGCATTTCGGGTCGGCATGACGCAGTCGAACATGTCGTAGCCGTGCCAGACCGCCTCAATCAGGTCCTCCGGGGCGCCGATCCCCATGATGTAGCGCGGACTGTCCTGGGGCAGCAACGGGGCGCAACACTCCATAACCCCATACATCTGCTCCTTTTCCTCGCCCACAGAAAGGCCGCCCAGCGCATAACCGTCGAAACCGATGTCACGGATCTCGTCCAGGCTGCGGGCGCGCAGGTCATGGTGCATGCCCCCCTGGACGATGCCGAAGAGCTGCTGCCCTTCCCGGCAATGGGCCTCCTTGCAGCGCCGCGCCCAACGGGTGGTCAGTTCCAGCGAGCGGCCGACGTACGCGTAATCGGCCGTGGCAGGGGGGCACTCGTCAAAACACATGATGATGTCCGCCCCCAGCGCCTCCTGGATACGGACCGACAACTCCGGCGTCAGGACATGACTGGAGCCGTCCAGGTGGGATTGGAAGCGGACCCCCTCTTCGCTGATCGTGCGCAATTCCCCCAGGCTGAAGACCTGGAATCCCCCGCTGTCGGTCAGAATGGGCCGCTGCCAGTTCATGAAGCGGTGCAGGCCGCCCAATTGCTCCACCAGCCGGTGTCCCGGTCGCAGGTAGAGGTGATAGGTATTGGCCAGGATGATTTGGGCATTCACCGCCAGCAGGTCTTCCGGGGTCATGGCCTTGACCGTGGCGTTGGTCCCCACAGGCATGAAGATCGGGGTATCTATCTCGCCGTGGGCCGTTTTCAAAGAGCCGAGGCGCGCCCCGCAGGAGGCGTCGCGATGCAGGAGTGTGAAGTTGGAGACTGACATGTATGGGTAATTATGAAGGATGATGGATGAATTATGCAGTACTGCTTTATAACGTTCTTTCATCCGTCATAAATTCATCCTTCATCCCTGCCTTTCAACAGATCAGCATGGCATCGCCGTAGCTGTAAAACCTGAAGCCGCGTTTGACCGCCTCGCGGTACGCCTCCGCAACATATTCCCTCCCGGCAAAGGCCGACACCAGCATGAGCAGCGTCGATTCCGGCAGATGGAAATTGGTCACGAGTGCATCCACAACTTTAAAACAATGGCCTGGATAGATGAAGATATCGGCATCACCATTACCAGCCCTGACATTCCCATCGCCGTTGGCGGCGTATTCCAGTGTCCTGGCCGTCGTGGTTCCCACGGCCACGACCCTGTTGCCGCGCTCCTTTGCGGCAAGGATGGCGTCTGCCGTCGCTCGCGGCAGAACATAACGCTCGGTGTGAATCCGGTGGTCCTGAACGCGCTCCACCCGTACCGGCAGGAAGGTACCCAGCCCGGTGTGAAGGGTCAGATGGGCGACTACGACCCCCTTCCCTTCCAGTTCCGTCAGCAGTTCCCGCGTGAAATGCAGTCCTGCGGTCGGTGCCGCCACGGCGCCGGGAGTCTGTGCGTATACCGTTTGGTAGCGCTCCCGGTCCCGCTCGTCGTCGTCACGCTGAAGGTAGGGGGGTAACGGTATGCGCCCTTCCCGCTCCAGCCAGCTATCGAACGGCTCTGATCCGATGAACTCCACCTGCCAGGAATCGTCATCCAGCCGGGTGCGTATCATGGCCTTCATGCCGGTTGCAAGGTCAATAACCTGGCCCGGACGGAAGCGTTTCGAGGCCCTGAGCAGGCAGGACCAGCATTCGGGATTGCCTCCGGCACGGCGCAGCAGGAAGATTTCCACCTTTCCTCCCGATTCCCGGCGGCCCAATATCCGGGCAGGGATAACCCGCGTGTCGTTCATCACCAGCAGGTCGCCGGGCGCCAGATAGGAGGCGATATTCCTGAAACGGTCTTCACCGATCCCGCCGGTGCGACGGTTCAGTACCATCAGGCGGGACGCATCCCGCTCGATGGCGGGATGACGGGCGATCAATTCCGGAGGGAGATGGAAGTCAAAGTCCTTTACGAGCATGCCATTGTCCGCTTCAACGAATGTCAGAGAGCTTTTTCAATTCAGTGCCGGGGTAATAATAGGAGAGTATTTCGCCATACCCGAAACCGTCCAGGGCACGTTGTTTGGCCCCCCACTGGCACAACCCGACACCGTGCCCGTTGCCGAGCCCGGAAAAGAAGGCCTCGCCACCGGCCACCTTGACCGTAAAATTCGTACTTTTGATAACGCCATACCCGACTGCCTTGCGAAACTGGTCGCCCCCAACTGCGACCTCGCCGCGTGACGACACTACCACGATATTCTTGAGGCGGCCGCGATTGTTACGTACGCCGGTCCGGATATCGGACACGCCGGCCACCTTCAAGCCTGCCGCTTTCAAGCGTTCCTCGATCACCCTGAGAGTCAGCCTCTGCTCCCAGACGCTGGATGTCGAGGTCAGACAATACTGACACTCTACCCCTTTCAGATAGGGCGGGGAAGTCCCGCCCCACACATTAGCGGCCGCCTCGGTCCGGCCACCGCAGTTCGAGTGATAAAAGGCCTGTATAACGGCGCCGTCATAGGTCAGCACTTCTCCCGCGGTTTCCGTGACGGCGCGCCGCGCCCTGCTGTCCTCAATCAGGCAACCATCGTATACCTGGTCCATGACCGATGACTCGAGATGGTACAAAGCGTTTTTTCTGGCATTTTTCCGGTTGATGGCGTAGGTCCTGGCAATGACCGCCTGGGCCTTGACCGCCTCGATGGGCCAGGCTGAAGATATCTCGCAATTGATGAGGCCGACCAGGTAATCCTCAAGCGGCAGCTCGTTGACAACCAGCAGCCCTTTATCGGCAGGTGTTATCTCGATGACTCCCCGGTACGGCTTGCCGTTGACATACACCGCCAGTGGAGCCGAAATTCGCAAACGCCGGCAGAACATGCCGTTGGCCGAGATGCCGGCATTTTCCGGCTTTATATCGACAGGCGCGGCAAGAGCAAGCGCGTCGCCGTTTTCACGCGTAGCCAGAATGCCATCCCCAGCGACGGTTACGGCAGCACCGTTTTTGAGAATGGCAATCCTGATCGTCTCACCCGGGAAAGCGGCAGAGGTCCTGCTCCCCGCTCCCCAGAGGACAATGGCGATGGCCAGAAATACCGGCACAACTATGTGCATCAGAAATAGCCGCAAAACTCATTGATACAATCATACAATCAGGTTCCCTGTCAATTTTTTTTGGCGAATCCGCATGGCGGCAAATGGTCTGGCTGAAATAAACCGAGCCATCCCATATCGGCATTGTCCCCCCAGCGGCAAACTCCTAAATTAGTGCTCGTCACATCCACATATCTATGCTATGTTGCGCGGGTATTATCCCAACTACGCGTGACCGTGCTTCACCCAGAGTTCCCGCTTCGGAGGAGGCGTGCGCATCATACTACGAATGATCTCGCTGTTCAGGACCACCTGCACGCTGAGGCGCTTTGTCTTCACGGCAACCTTTGCCGTATCCGCGATTACCTTCCTGATCGTTATCGGCAGTGTATCCATGATTTTCCTGTCGCAAACCGAAGACGCTTCAGCCCGGCGCTCCTATGCCATGGCCCGCCGGATTCACGAATCCATCTCCCAGGCCATGGAAGAGGGGCGCACGCGCCAGGAAATGGCCGGGATGCTGGGGATGTACCAGCGTTCCTTTCCCGAGCATTTTTCAATCGAACTGCATGTGGGCCGGGAGCTTGAACGCCTGGCAAACTCTTCCGCACAAAAGGATCAGGGGATCCGCAGGGCGTTCAGCGAAGGATCGGCCATTCACGATCAGACCATAAGCCAGATACAGCATCATTACCCGTTCAAGGCGGAAGCGAAGTGCCTGTCCTGCCATCCCGCCGCCCGGGTGGGAGAGGTACTCGGGGTACTCTCCATCAGTGAAGATATAAGTGGGGCACGGGACGCTTTTCTGCGCAAATTTTTCCTGGTATTCACACTCCTCTCGCCCTTGCCCTTCCTGATGTCCTTTCTCGTCGCCCGCTTCGCCAACAAGCGAATAGGCACGGCGGTCGAGGTCCTCGACAGCAAGGTGCGTTCCGTCAACAACGTGTCCGACCTGACCACCCTGCAACTCGAAGACCAGAATCTTGGGTTCCGCGAACTGGACGATATCTTCGCGGAATTCGGCAACCTCGTCTCGCGAATCAAGGATGTGGCGGTGGGCAAGGAGATGCTGGAGTTCGAAATCAGGGTGCTGGAGCGTTTTATCATCACCTCCGAGGCCATCCGGGACTGGAAGGAGCGGGTCGGCTTTCTGCTGAGCGAAGTCAACAAGGTCATGCCGGCCTACACCATATTCTGTATCTTCCAGATAGAGGAGGAGAACTTCGATATCGAGGTCTTCTGGTCCACCCCTCCGGCGACAGCAACCGAAAACACCATGGAGGATATCATCCGCCACCGGGTCAGCCAGGAAAAGCTTCCCCTGTTCGCATCATCGGCCATCAAGGTTGTCCACAACATCGTCGATCCGCATGGACCGGTACTTGAGCTCGACCGTCACAACATCGAACTGCAAACGAAATCGCTCCTTCTGGACATGCCCCAGATCGGGGGTGTGGTCGGCATCGGCGTCCAGTCCCAGGTTGCGGTCGATCCGATCCGCTCCCTGGTCATCAACGGCATATTGACCACACTGCTCAATGTGGTCGGCTCCATCAAGGCGATCTACAAATACACCAAGGACCTGGAATACTACGCCACCCGCGACCCGCTCACCAACCTGTTCAACCAGCGGGTGTTCTGGGAACTGCTCGGCTATGAGACGGGACGCGCCGCACGTCACGGTTACTGCTTCGGCCTGCTGGTGATCGATATGGACAACTTCAAGTACGTGAACGACACCTACGGCCATATCGTTGGAGACAAGTTCCTCGGCCAGGTTGCAAACACCATCCACAACTGCCTGCGGTTGGGGGACATACTGGCGCGCTATGGCGGCGACGAATTCGTGGTCGTTCTCCCCGAGGCAGACGAGGAACAGATCTACATGGTGGGCAACCGCATCAAGGAAGCCCTGGAAGAGATGGTCGTGACAACGGCCGACGAGACAAAGATCCGCGGTACGGCCTCCATCGGCATGGCGGTCTATCCGACCCATGCCCAGACCTCCAAGGACCTGTTCCTGTTCGCCGACAACATGACCTACAAGGCCAAGGGCATGGGAAAGAACTGTATCATCGTCCCCACCAACGATGACGTGGTCGAGGTGTTTCAGAAGAGCAGCGAGATGTCCAGGGTGTTGCTCCAGGCACTGGAGGAGAAGCGGGTCATCCCCTATTTCCAGCCGATCGTCACTACCGACGATCAACGGATCGTCTGCCATGAAGTCCTGTGCCGGGTTGAGGTCGGCGACGAGGTGATCCCTGCCGCCGAGTTCATCGAGATCGCCGAGAAACTCAGTATCGTCAGCCGGCTCGACGCCATCCTGATGGAAAAGGTGTTCGAAAAGGCCCGGGAGGTCGGGTACGATGGCTATCTCTTCATCAACCTTTCTCCCAAGTCGCTGATAGTCAAGGAGTTTGTTCCCACGATCATCAGGTTGGCCCGTACCTACCGTATAAAACACGAAAAAGTGGTTTTCGAGATTACCGAGCGGGAAACCGTAAAGAATATGACCCTGCTGGAGAGTTTCGTGGTGGATCTCAAGCTTGAAGGCTTCAAGTTCGCCATCGACGATTTCGGTTCCGGCTTTTCGTCGTTCCAGTACATCCGCCGGCTGCCCATAGACTTTGTGAAGATCGAGGGGATGTTCGTGCGCAACATGCTGAATGATTCCAAGGATATGGCCTTTGTAAAGACTCTGGCGGTGTTGGCAAAGGAATTCGGCATACAGACCATCGCTGAATATATCGAGAGCGAGGAATTGCTCAGCGCGGCCTGTTCCCTGGGGATAGATTTTGCCCAGGGATACCACACCGGCAGGCCGACATCGGAGCTTGTCCTGCCGAAGAACACCCCCAACTCCTGACGAGGAATCCCGTGCCCCCCCTGTTGTCCATTACGGATCTGCATACCTGTTTCAGGACCCCTGACGGCATCTCCAGCGCGGTCAAGGGGATCAGCTTTGCCATCGACAAGGGCAGGACCGTGGCGCTGGTGGGAGAATCGGGCTCGGGAAAATCCATGACAGCGCTCTCCATCATGCGCCTTGTCCCGCCGCCCGGTTTTATCCGGTCGGGCAGCATCATGCTGGACGGCACGGACCTGCTGGCGCTCTCGGAGCAAGAGATGTGCTCGGTGCGCGGCAGCCGCATCTCCATGGTCTTCCAGGAACCGATGACCTCCCTCAATCCGGTGCTGCGCATCGGCGACCAGATCATGGAACCACTCATGCTGCACCGAAGTATGTCCCGCAGCGAGGCTGCCTTGCGGGCTGCGGAACTGCTCGCCAAGGTCGGCATCCCCTCGGCCGGCGACCGGATGGCCGACTATGCGCACCAGTTGAGCGGCGGCATGCGGCAGCGGGTCATGATTGCCATGGCCCTTGCCTGCAACCCGGCCTTGTTGATCGCCGACGAGCCGACCACGGCCCTCGATGTGACTATCCAGGCCCAGATACTGGAACTGATAGACTCGCTCCGCCGGAGCGCCGACATGGGAATCCTGCTGATAACACACGACCTGGGCATCGTGGCCGAGCGTGCGGACCATACCTATGTCATGTACGCGGGCCGCATTGTTGAATCGGCCGATAGCCGGGAGTTGTTCCGCAATCCGCGCCATCCCTATACCCTGGCCCTGTTGGCGTCGCTGCCCCAGAACGCCGAGCCGGGCAAACCTCTGGCCACCCTGGCGGGTCAGGCGCCCGACATTGCCGCCGAACTGCCGGGATGCGGTTTTTGCGACCGCTGCGCCGTCGCCCTGCCGGAATGCCGGCACGAACTGCCAGAACTGCGCGAGGTATCGCCAGGACACCTAATACGCTGCTGGAACAACCTATGATCCATAGCCAGAACATCCTGAGCGGAGACCATCTCCGCAAGCAGTTTCGCCTGAACGGGAGTCCCGGCGCCCGGTCAGGTCTGCTCACGGCCCTCGACAACGTGAGTGTCGAACTGGCCGCGGGTGAAACGCTGGGTATCGCCGGAGAATCGGGGTGCGGCAAATCCACCCTGGGGAAGATCCTGGCCGGACTCCTCGCCCCCGACAGCGGCGAGGTGCGCTTCCGCGGCTCACGGTTCGCGGATCTTTCGCCCGAAGCGTCGCGCGTCTTCCGCCTCAAGACCCAGATGATCTTTCAGGACCCGTTTTCTTCCCTTAATCCGCGCATGCGGGTCGGGGACATCATTACCGAACCGTTGATCATTGCGGGTACGGGCTCGCCCCCATCCCGGCGCTCAATGGTTGAAGACATCATGCAGACTGTCGGCCTCACAGCGGAGCAGTTCAACCGTTTTCCCCATGAGTTCTCCGGCGGGCAGCGTCAGCGCATCGGCATCGCCCGTGCCCTGGCGGCATCGCCCGACATCATCATTGCCGACGAGCCGGTTTCTTCCCTGGATATCTCCATCCAGGCCCAGATCATCAACCTGCTCCAGGCCATGAAGTCGCGATTCAGCCTGTCCATGATGATCATCTCCCATGATCTCTCGGTACTGCGGCACATCTGCGACCGTGTGACGATCATGTACCTGGGGATCGTCGTTGAATGCGCCCCTGCCTCCGAGTTGTTCCGGCGCTGCCTGCATCCCTACAGTGAGGCGCTGACCGCCGCCATCCCACGGATCAAGCCGGACGAACAGCACACACGGTATATCCTCAAGGATGATCTTCCCTCCCCTCTGGCCATTCCCGGTGGCTGCCGCTTTCATCCGCGCTGCCGCTATGCGGAAACCATCTGTCGCACGGAGGTCCCGCCCCTGGAGGAAAAACAACCCGGACACTTTGCAGCCTGCCATTTCAGTAATGCCATTTTCGGGAGGTAAGAGCAATTTTCTCTTAATATAATTACGTTTATTGCCTTTCTGCTTGACGTTCCCAAAATCAATATATATATTTTTTGAATAAATTCACCAAAGGGCGGGAGCATGGAATTTCATTTAACCAGACAATTCAGCACCGAGGCCGAGATATTAAAGGTACTCGGGCACCCCATCCGCCTGAAGATCGTGGCGGGTCTCTGCACCAGGGAGTGCAACGTAAAGCACATCTGGGAATGCCTCGGCCTGCCGCAGGCCACCGTGTCCCAGCATCTGGCGCTCTTGAAAAACAAGGGGATCATCGAAGGGACACGCGACGGTGTGGAGGTGCACTACAGCGTGATTCACCCGCTGGCCAAGAAGGTCATCGCGGCCCTGGGCTAATCGGCGGCTCGCTTGCGGGCCACCACGTAGATCACCTCATAGGTGGCGGGAATAATCCCACTATCCAGGAATCGCTCCCGATAGATATTCGCCATATCGGCCAGGAGCCCCCGCCAGCCCAGTCCGCCCACGGCGTCGCTGCGTCCGGCCGTGGCCGCACCGATTGCCTTGATCGATCGCAACAGTTCCGCTACATCGGGGTGGTATTCCATCTCGCTCTCTTGGGCAATCACCACCTGATCGCAACCAAGGCGGGACAGTACGTGCCGTACCTCGTCCCTGTCCCTGAAACGCTGCATCCTGCCCTGGCGGCTGTCTGCCGCGCCGAAACGGTTGGTCACCGCTTCACGGTAACACTCCTGCAACTCCCACAGGGTCCTGCCCCCGAAGAAGGCAACGCACAGCAGCCCATCTCCCTGCAAAACCCGCAGACACTCCTCGAAGACGACATCAATCCGGTCAACCCATTGGAAGGTGGACGCGGAAACAACCAGATCGAATGATTTGTTCCGAAACGGGAGGCGTTCGGCATCTCCATTGACGAACAGAGCCTGTTCGCCGAAACGCAGCGCCGACTGCCGGGCCATGTTGAATGCCAGGTCGAGTCCCCAGAGAGCGGTCCGGGGATAACGGCCGGCCAGGGCCGCCAGCATGGCGCCGGTACCGCAGCCGATATCCAGAACCCGTTGGGGTGCCTGCTGCAGATGGGCCGCAACCAGATGTTCAAGGCGTGCGACGACCCGTTTTTGTACCAAGGCAAACCGGTCGTACCCCTCGGCATGACGATGGAACGACCGCCCAACCCTCCTTTTGCCGTCATCTGCTGCGCTCACGAACCCTCCGGCTGAAATCGGCTAGACAGGCAGCGAACTCCCTGCTTCGGGTAAGAAACGGCGCATGCCCGCAGCCGTGCATGACCACCTGGCTGCTGAGCGCGATCTGCCGTGCCAGGCAGTCGGATGCTCCGGGGAGACAGATCACGTCCCGGTCCCCGTTGACGATCAGGGTCGGCAGGTCGATGCCGGGCAGCAGCGGGCGCATGTCGGCATCCACCAGGGCTTCCAGGTTTTGCAGTGCCACATCGACCCCGGGAAGGGGGACGACGCCGAGCAGATCGCGGATACGGGCGGCCAGGTGGGGATCGTCCAGTTCACCGGGGGCGAACATGCGGTCCGTGAACCCCCCAAGAGCCCGTCGGGCATCGCGGCGCAGCTTGACGGCCATTCCCTTGGCCTCAATGGGAGCCAGTCCCCAGGGGAAGCCTTCCTCGGCGGTGAAACGCGGAGTGGCGGCGACCAGTACCAGGCCGGCCAGTTGGCCCCGCAGTGGTTCAAAGGCTTGTATCGCCACCTGCGCACCCATGGACCACCCCGCCAGCACCGCATCCCGCAGATCCAGGTGCCGGAACAGGGCAACAATGTCCGCTGCAAACCCTTCAAACGTATATCCTGCCGCCGATTGCGCCGACGTGCCATGGCCGGCCAGATCGGGCGCAATGACCCGGTATGCGGCGGACATCTCCTCGAGCTGGAAGCGCCACACCGCGGACGACATGCACCAGCCATGCAGCAGGACCAGGGCCGGGCCTGTGCCGCGGTCCTCGTACCAGAGCCGGTTGTTCCCGCGTTCGTACCAGGGCATCAGATCACCCCCAGGCGCCTGGCGACGACAGTGATCCGCTCGGCGGCCCAGGTCAGTTCTTCCTGAGTGTGGGTGGCCATGACCGTGCAGCGCAGTCGGCAGGCACCGGCGGGTACAGTCGGTGGGCGGATCCCCTGGACAAAGATACCATTCTCCAGCAACTGCTCGGAGAAGCGCATGGTCACCTCCGCATCGCCGCACATGATCGGCACGATCTGGGTTGTAGCGTTGCCCGTGGAGAAACCGGCATCGTTGAGTAATCTCTTGAACAGGGATGTGTTGGCGCTAAGCCGTTCCCTGAGTTCCCGCCCCTCAGGCGATCGGACCAGTTCCAGTGCCGCCAGCGAGGCGGCCAGCACGGCCGGAGGCAAGGAGGTGGAGAAAATGAAGCTGCGGGCCCGGTTGACCAGCAATTCCCGCAATTCAGCGGATATGGCCGCGTATGCGCCGAAACTTCCCAGGGCCTTGCCGAACGTGCCCATATGAATATCCACGTCGCCCATGACGGCGAGCAGTTCCGCGCAGCCCCGCCCGTTGCTGCCGAGCACGCCGCTGCCGTGGGCGTCATCCACCATCAGCAGGGCGTCATGGGCCTTCTTGAGGCTGACCAGTTCCCTGAGCGGCGCAATGTCCCCATCCATGCTGAAGACGCCGTCGCTTACGATCAGGCAGCGGCCAGTGCCGCGGTGTTTTGCCAGCAACCGCTCCAGTGCACCATGATCGCAGTGGGGATAGCGCACCAGCCGGGCACCGGACAACAGTGCGCCGTCAACGATGCTGGCATGGTTGAGACGATCCGAGAAGATGACGTCCCCACGCCCGGCCAGGGCGGCGATGATGCCGGTGTTGGCGCAATACCCGCTGTTGAATGCCAAACCTGCCCCGGTTTGTTTGAAACTGGCCACCCCTGCCTCCAGCTGTTGATGCAACTCCATGGTGCCCGACACCAGCCGCGAGGCGCCGCTGGAGGTGCCATACCGCTCCGTGGCGGCCGTGGCGGCCCTGCTGAGTGCGGGATGGTCGGCAAGTCCCAGATAGTTGTTGGAGCAGAGCATGAGCACCTCACGTCCATCCAGCAGCACCCGTGTTGACTGGCGCCCCCCGATCAGGCGCGTCGAGCGGTATAAGCCCTTTTTCCGTATCTGTTCCAATTCTTCCCGTATCCGCATGAACACCCCACTCCCCAATTGTCAACCATGCGCCATAATGCGGGTTGACAATGATGGCAAAAAAATATTATCCCTCAATTGCCGGCAATGAGAAAGAGAACACGGTCCCCTCTTCGCGATTGCTCCTGAATGATACCCGGCCCTTCAGGTAACGCTCGCCGAACAGCTTCATGCAGTAGGTCCCGATGCCTCGTCCCGATGCCGCCTTGGTGCTGAATGAACGGTTAAAGAGCTGCAGTTGGACATCGGCGGCCATCTCGCCGGGGTTGTGCACCTCGATCGTCACCCATGAGCCGTCCGAGCGTGCCGACAGTGTTACCGCACCGCCCGTCTGCGTCGCCTCCAGGGCGTTGATGGTCATGTTGCCGATGATCCGGCGCACTACCGAGGCATCACTGAAGACCGTGTAATCCCGGCCGTCGGCCAATTGCAGCACCCTGCCGGGGGCCTTTTCGTGATGGCGGTACAGGTTAAGGACTTCGGTCAGTACGGTGCGGACGCTCATGTTGGCGCATTCCGGCACGAACTCCCCCTTTTCAGCGGCAAGGAGCTTACGCTGATTGCGAATATCATCGAGGAGTTTCTCCGACAACTCAACCAGCCAGTTCTTATGTTCCCTCTGGACCTGCTCCGGCAGGTTTTCGTCTTCCGCCAACATGCAGGCCAGACCGTAGATGCCGCCCGCCGAGTTGATCACATCGTGGAAAAAAAACCGTTCGAGCAACTCGCGCCGTTTCTCGCTGCTGATATCCCGCATGACGAGCACGATGAATTCCGTGTCGCCGATCGTGATCGGCGTCGCCACGGTCAACAGGTCAATGGCCGTTTGCTCGTCGCCATTCAGGTTGACATGACATTCCCGAACCGCCTGATTGCCGGTTTCCTGGCAATCGAGTATGGCTTGCATGCCGCCGCACACGCTGCAGTAGGTACCGGTGCCGCACCCTTCGGATGTATCACGGGAGTGGATGCAGTTGAATGCCTCGCCCGGTCGTTTGCCGAGCAGGCTTTCCGGGGTTGCCGCTCCCGCGACGTTCAGCACGTTGCGGTTGACCGTCACTATCTGCCGCTGACTGTTGACGAGCAGGACATAATCCGGCGTAGCCTGCATCAGGGCATCGAACAGTTTATCCGCCCGGACCGCGAGGTACTGCCGTTCAAGCTCCCGCGCGCCCACCCGCTCAACCGCCGCAAACCGGGTGCATGCCGCCCCGGAACCGCCCATGTCCACCATGCCTGTAATCATAGACAGTCGCTGCCCTTCCTGGACAACTCCTCCACTACTCGTTTCACATCCTGGGCCCGCTCCCGGCCGCACACCAGCAATGCATCCGGGGTCGATACCACGATCAGGCCCTGCACCCCGACCGTCGCTACAACCCGGTTGTCGGCGTAGATCAGGCAGTCGGACGAATCGATGGCAATATGTGCGGCGGCGTTGATGCAGACCGTACCGTTGGCATCCGGTGCAACCACCTCGGGCAGGGCGCTCCAACTCCCCACGTCGCTCCATCCCATCTCCGCCGGCAGCACCTGGACACGGGCCGATTTCTCCATGACCCCGTAATCTATGGAAACGTTTGCAACGTCGCGGTAGGTCGCCTCGATCTGGTTGTCCAGGTCGGACAGTTCCCAGACATCCCCGGTAAAGGTGATATTCGCCAGCGACCGGGCCAGGCCGGGCAGGTGCACGGCGATCTCGGACAGGATCGTGTCGGCCCGCCAGATAAACATGCCGCTGTTCCAAAAGAAATTACCGCTGTCGAGATAACGGACAGCCTCTTCCAGGGGGGGTTTCTCCACAAAGCGCCTGACCGGGAACGGCCCTGTTCCGCGCAGGTCCACATCAGCCTCGATATAGCCGTAACCGGTCTCCGGCCGGGAAGGCAGAATGCCGAGGGTCACCAGGTAACCGTTACGGGCCGCATGCGAAGCCGCAACAAGGGTCTCGCGCAACGCCTCCTCATCCTTGATAAAATGGTCTGCCGGCAGGACCGCCATCACCCCGGCCGGGTCATGGGCGGCGATGATGGTTGCGGCCAGGCCGATGGCGGGGGCGGTATTCCGTGCAGCGGGCTCGGCGATCACATCGATGGGCACACCATGGTGATATCCCGCGACCTGACATTCCGTTTCCCCGGCCTGAAGCACGTTGGTGACGATCAGAATGCGCTTGGGCTTGAGGGGCAGCACCCGCTCCACCGTCCGTTGGAGCATGGTGCGGTCGCCGGTGATGGAGATGAGCTGTTTCGGTCGCGCGGCGCGGGACAAGGGCCAGAAGCGGGTCCCCGAACCGCCCGCGAGGATGACGATATACACGATTTAACTCCTATTTGTACTGGATACGGTCGATGAACTCGGCTATCTGACGCCCCAGGCGGTCGATCCCCTCCGTGGTGTCGAAGACATCCCACAGGGTCTGCCGGAAGTGGGCCACCTCCTGCCCGGTCCCCCCGTCCACGAGCTGGGCTTCGAGCGACATCTTGAAGCGCCCCATCCGGGTGAATCTCCCCCTCAGCACCAGGGTGGTCGCGGACGGTTCCCCGTCCCGCGACACCTCCTGGTAGGTCTTGACATAGCGCTGGATATGTTCGCTGAGCAGGGAGGGCATCTGGGCGTAGCGCCGCTCCCGCTTGCCCATGCGCGCCTCGGGGACATCGGTGTAGAGTTCCCGCTTAAGTTCAAGGTCATGGATGATCAGGGCATTGTAGGATGACATGTGCTTCTGGTTGGTGACAACCTCTTCATCCATGACCGTGGTGGCAGTGGCGGCACATCCGGCCAAGAGCCCCGCCAGCAGCAGGACGATCATGCCAACCGGTGCGCGTAATCTGTTCACAACAACTTCAAACACCATCGGGTACTTCGCAGCGGTTATAGTCGTCATCGAAACGGACGATGTCGTCCTCACCCAGGTATTCGCCGCTCTGCACCTCGATGATCACCAACGGGATCTTGCCCGGGTTTTCCAGACGGTGATTACGGCCGATGGGGATGAAGGTGGACTCGTTGACGTTGACGAAATATTCTTCCTCGCCGCAGGTAACCTTGGCAATACCCGACACCACGATCCAGTGCTCGCTGCGATGGTGGTGCTTCTGGAGCGACAGCCGCTCGCCGGGCTTGACCTCGATGCGTTTTATCTTGTAGCTGTTGTTCTCGTCCAGCACGGTATAGGTGCCCCACGGACGTTCACCCCGCTCCATACGATTCTCCCCCGGTTTTTATGCCTGAATCCGTGATGCCAGAACGGCGGGGCGAGCGAAATGCCGGAGCCAATCGCCGTCCACGGAGAACATGCCGGCTCTCCCGGGTGAACTCCGCCAGAGTCATACCTCAGACCTGAAACGTCGGAGCTGAGGCATTCTAAGCGAGAGGAGCCGTGAAGGCGTCACGGATTCAGGTTATGGTTATGTGGTCCGCTCGACCAGATACGCCCGCAGGGCGTCGCGCCACGGCTGTGGCCGGAAACCGGCATCCTGCTCCAGCCTGGTGCAATCGAGCGTCGAATAGAGCGGCCGCCGCGCCGGGCGATTCAACTGTTCGGTGGTCATGCCACGCACCGGAATGTCCACGCCCGTTTCCTGGAAAATGGCGCGGGCAAAGCCGTTCCACGAGCAGAAACCTGCGTTGGCTGCGTGATAGATGCCCGTGCAGCCCGTATCGATCAAGGCAACGATGGCCCGTGCCAGGTCCACGGTCCAGGTGGGCGAGCCGAACTGGTCATCCACCACCGTCAATTCATCCTTTTCCCGTGCCAGGCGCAGCATGGTCTCGACGAAATTCTTGCCGTGCCGGCCGTACAGCCATTGGGTGCGCACGATGAGATGGTCGGGATTGACGGCGGCATTCATCTCGCCGGCCAGCTTTGATTCGCCGTAGACGTTCAGCGGACAGGGGGGATCATCCTCCAGGTAGGGGCTCCCCTTGGCGCCGTCAAAGACATAATCGGTGCTGATCTGCACCAGCCTCGCACCGATCGTGCGGGTCGCCATGGCCAGGTGCCCCACCCCTTCGCCATTGACCTGCATGGCGGTCTCCACATTGGCCTCGCAGCCGTCCACATCGGTGTAGGCGGCGCAGTTGACCACCACCGACGGATGCAGGGCCCGCACCACGCGCTCGGTGGACTGAAGGTCGGTAATGTCGATGTCGTCGATATCGACGCCCCGCGCCCGACTGCCCAAAAGGGTCATCAGGTCCCGTCCGAGCATGCCGTTCGCACCAACAACGAGGATCATGAGCGCTCTCCGTACTGCTGGGTATAATAGTCGCGGTAGGAACCGGAGGTCACCTCCCCTACCCACTCCTGATTGGCCAGATACCAGTCGATGGTCTCTGCGATGCCCCGCTCGAAGGTGTAGGACGGTTCCCAGCCCAGATCGCGCTTGAGTTTCGAGGCGTCGATGGCGTAGCGCCGGTCATGGCCGGGGCGGTCCTTGACAAAGGTGATCAGCCGGCGGTTCTCGCCGGCCTGCCGGTTAAGGCGGCCGTCCAGCAGGTCGCAGACCAGGTTGACGATGTCGATGTTGCGCCACTCGTTGTTGCCGCCGACATTGTAGACCGAACCGGGTTCGGCCTGCTTCAGCACCGTCTCCACGGCCGCGGCATGATCGCGCACATGCAGCCAGTCACGCACGTTCAGGCCGTCGCCGTAGACCGGCAGCGGCTTTCTGTTGATGATGTTGTGGATCATGAGGGGGATCAGCTTTTCCGGGAAATGGTACGGGCCGTAGTTGTTGGAACAGCGGGTGTTGAGGGTCGGCAGGCCGTAGGTTTCAAAGTAGGCCCGCACCAGCAGGTCGGCCCCGGCCTTGCTGGCAGAATAGGGGGAGTTTGGGGCCAGTGGCGTTGTCTCGGTAAAGAAGCCGCTCTCCCCCAGGCTGCCGTAGACCTCGTCGGTGGATATCTGGAGGAAACGGAAATCGGCCGCCAGACCGGACTGCCAGTGCTTGCGACTCTCCTCCAGCAGGGTCTGGGTCCCCAGCACGTTGGTGCGCACGAATATCTCCGGCCCGCTGATGGAGCGGTCCACGTGGGATTCGGCGGCAAAATGCACCACGCTGTCGATCCGTTCCTCCTTCAGCAGGCGGGCCACCAGGGCGGCATCGCCGATGTCACCCCTGACGAAGCGATAGCCGGCGTGGTGCTCGACCCCCTTCAAGTTCGCCAGGTTGCCGGCATAGGTAAGGCAATCCAGGTTGACGACGCGGCACTCCGGGTTTGCTGCCATAAAGGCGTGGATAAAGTTCGAACCGATGAAACCGGCGCCGCCGGTTACGAGAACGGATGTGGGCTTGAATGGCATGGGGGCGTTTCTCCTCCAGGACCTCTAGGTATTAATCGCAAAAATGTACCATATTTGCCCGTGGTCTGCGAACAAAAAAACTCTCGCCGGGAAGGAGACGCCGGGAAATGGCGGGAGGGGCGCTTGCCTGCATGGTGAGGATGGTATATAAAACTGGAAAACATCTCAAAAAAAGGAGGAATAAAACATGGCAACAACAACCTGCCGTTGCGGCGAAACACGCCACAGCCACATGTGCATGCTCAAAAGCAACGGGAAAACCGAAGAGATCGCGCGCATCACCACCGATCCCAAGTTCTATTGCTTCACCTGCGGAGCCGAGGCCAACTGCGCCGAGAATCTCTGCGAACCGGCTCCCATCGAGGCCTAGGAGGGGGCGGTAATTTCGATCCAATCCTTTTTGCAACAGGAAGAGGGAAGTCCTCCGGTGGCAGTCAACAGAACGGTTACGGCGTTTAAGACCTCATCGACCGTAATGTCTCTCATGCATTGCGCACCGATGGGGCACGCCGGCGTGGTGCCAAAGGTCGTGCAGGGCGAACAGGGGAGCCCCTTGGCGACCACGGTATGGTGCTCCCCCCGTGGTGCCCATTTCAGCGCCCTCCCCGGCCCGAACAGCGACACGGTCGGTATTCCCAGCCCCACGGCGATATGCAGCACGCCGGAATCTCCGCTGAGCAGCAGTGAACCCCTCTGAATGACCGCCGCGGTTTCGGACAACGATGTCCGGCCCGCCAGGTTCAGTCCCGTTGTGCCGGCAACGATGGCCTCGCCCTCTCCTTTGTCCCCATTCCCTCCCACCACGACGACCGCGACTCCCAGGAGAGCCAGCAGGTCGGCCACTTTTCTGAATTTATCCGCCCCCCATCTGCGTTCCGGGATGCTGGCGCCGGGGAAAATGGTCACAAACGCCCGGTTGTCGAGCGAGGCCACCAGTTCCTCTCCCTTTCGAGCGGCAGCAGCCGGCACGGCGAGGAACTTCCGGGCTGGCTGAACCGGATCGATGTCGAGCGGGGCCAGTAAACGCTGAAAACTGTCAACCTCGTAATCGTCCTGGGAGTAGGTGATTGGATGGGTAAACAGGCGGGAACGTTCATTGGTGGCAAAGCCGATCAGCATCGGTGCCCTGGTCAGGCGCGCCACCACGGCGGACAGGCGATGCCACTGTTCCGCGTCCATGACCACGTCGTAGACGCCTGCCAGGGCGGCGATCAGACCCCCGGGACGGTCGTAGCAGAGGATGCTGTTCACTCCCGAGCAGAGCAGGAACGCCGAGGCGTTGCGGCGCTCGGCCAGCACCGTGATCTTGGCGTCGGGGTTCCTGCTCCTGAGCGCCTGGAGAGCCGGGATCAGCAGTACGGCGTCCCCGATGCCGCCGGGGCGGATGACGAGGATGGAGGTGATCCTATCGGGCAGGTTTGCGCTGGGGCGCAGGAGGCACGCCAGGGGCACGGCGATGCGCCCCAGGAGGGAATCCACGGCTTTGAGCAGTGCAATCCGGCCGGCCATCACGCACGACCGTTCAGGGTCGGTTCATCGCCGTTTGCCATGATCCTGTCGACCACCTCCACCCCCTGCATGAAGGAGTGGTCCATGTTGCCCGCCTCGTATCTCCAGGCGCCGAACCGGCCGCGTGAGTAGACATCCCGCGATTCGAGATAGGGCTGGATCCTGGAGAGCGCCCTGTCGCGCCCCAGGGTCGGCACGGGGTAGGAATAGGGAATATCGATCAGGTAGCGGCTGACGATACGTTCCCTTTGCGGCCCGTTGACCATGCCACTGTTGATCAGCCCCTGAATCGTATCATCCATGATGGTCGCCTTGTCTTCAGGCTTATGGCTCGAATAGGTCGTCTCGCACATCAGTGATGAATATCGATTCGTATCGCCAGCCGGCACATTGAAGGGGGAATAGTTGTGAAAATTCGTCACGCGGTAAAACGGGGAACTGTTCTCCGGAAAGTACATCCAGCATTTGCTGTCGTCCCGTTGCTCCTCAAACCCAAGCCCCACGACCAGCCCGCCGTTGTGCACCAGATCCTTTGCGGCAGACCCCACGGCTTCCGGCACAGGGGTGCACGATGCCACGAACAGGTCCAGGGGGGCCGTGGTGATCAGCACGTCGTACGACTCGACCCTGCCGTTGGTAAATGTGACACTCTTTGCCTCCAGATCAACCGCTGACATCTCATGGTCCAGGTGAATCCTGTCCCTGAGCGGCCCGGCAACACCTTCATAGATTGCCCCGGTACCGCCGTTTCTGGGAAACTTGAATGTATTGTTCGGCCCCCAGCTCAGGTCGTCCCGCTGCTCGGCGATGTTCCGCTCGATACGGGCCAGATCAACCACACTGACCCGTTCGGCGATCCATTCCTTGCTCATCGCCTCCAGCGGCACTCCCCATACCTTGCGATTGTAGGGCTCCATGAAGTGCTTGACGATGCCGCTGCCGAAAACCGCGTGCATCCATTCATGGAAATTCGCCGCCCGCGCTGGATTCCCCTGCAGGCCGCGCAGGCCATCGACACATTCCCGCAACGCTTCATCCGGGAGATGGCGGACATTGTTCTGGAACGGATACGGCACCCAGGTTTGCAGGATGCGGACCCAGCTTTCCCGCTGGTGCTCGTAGTAGGCCTCTCCCAAGGCAGCGGCAACCGCCTGGTCGAAATATGCGTAATGGGAGAAGAGGACGTGGCCGCCGATGTCCCAGGTGAAACCGGCATCGTCGATGAATGATGCTGAAAGCCCGCCCACGTGATCATTCCGTTCGAATAGCTGCCAATCGTTATGACCAAGTTTGTGAAGATGATAAGCCGCGCCGAGGCCGCAGGGGCCGGCGCCGAGGATAAGGGTTTTCATTGCTCCGGGGATTCCTCCAGATTCCGCCTGCCGCCCCGCGACGCAGGCTCTTGGTTTTTCCGAATCCGTGGCGCCTTCACGGTTTCTCTCGCTGAGAATGCCTTCCTGCATAACCGACAGGTATCCTCAGGGCGGCGATTGGCTCCGGCATTTCGCCCGCTCCGCCATTCAGACGTCACGTATTCAGGCTTTTCTCAAGCCGCGGCATGTCCGGGCTACCGGGACCAGGAACAGCGCGGCCAGGAGCTTGCCCGTCACCATGGCGAGCGGCACCTTCCAGAGGGCGAGGAGCGATACTCCCGAGCGTCGGAATGTCCTGTCCCGCAAGTCAAAAAAGAGATTCCGGCGCAGGAGGAAGGCGTAGGGAACGACAAAAGGGCCGCCGGCGGTGATGCCGCAGTGGAAACCGCCCCCAAGTATGGCCCAGGCCGTGGCCAGTTTGCCGCGTAGGCCGGACCTGAACAGGTCGAACCTGATGAGCGCATCGACCTCGGGGAGACGATAGACCTCGGCGCGGTCGGCTGCGACAGCCACGGTGACGGATGCGGAAGGCTCACACCCCTTGATCCCCCTGACGGCGGCAGCCACATCGTCGAACGACCCCACTGCAAAGAGCAGCACGTTCCTGAATTTACCCAATTGCCCGCAGCCGACCGGATTGCCGGTCGAGGCGGGTGCGGCGAGTTCCGCCGGGGAGATGGGGGCGCGGCCGAAACGCCGATTCATGAAGTCACGGAGTGCGGCAAAGAGGTACAGGGCCGGTTTCCGCTGCCCCAACAGAAAGAGGTAGACCAGTGATGAGAGATAATTTCCCAGAATATTCCAGGCAGATATCAGGAGACCGCTGCCTTGCCTGTGTTTGGCCTGGAACAGGAGGGCGTTCCGAAAGTCGTAATAGAGGGTGATGGGACTGTACCCCTTTTCCGCCCCATGAAAGGCCGGAGCATCGAGGCTCGCGACAACCCGGAACCCGGCGTCCCTGACCCGTATGCTGTAGTCGATATCGTCCCAGTGGAGGAAGAAGCGTTCGTCCATCACGCCGACCCGCCGCACCACCTCGGCACGCACCAAGGCGGAACAGGCCGCGACACTGTCCACGTCGATCACCCTGGCGCCCTGACAGGAGTCGATCCGGTGGTACCGCAGATGGGGGTCCGAGGTCCCGGACCGCCAGCCGACAAAGGCGCCGGCCTCGACGATCAGCCCGTGATCTTCGGGGCTCATGATGCAGGAGCCGGCGAGGCCGATGGTCTTGTCGCCCTCCATGAGGGTTACCAAGGCCCCCAGTGTGCCGGGCAAGACCTCGGCATCATTGTCCAGAAGCCAGATGTACTCCTGGGAGAGATGGCCAATGGCGTGGTTCATGCCAGCGTTGAACCCCCCGGTCCCGCCCAGGTTTTCCCGGTTCTCCAGCAGCACCACGGGGAGTTCGTGCCCCCTGATGGCCGTGACCGAATCATCTGTGGAGGCGTTGTCCACGATCACTATCGAATAGTTGTCGTATTCGATGGAACGAAGTGAGTCGAGGAGATTGATCACATGCTGCCGTTTGTTCCAGTTGACGATGACGATCGTCACCGCCGGCATCGGCGATCCCGGACGCTCATTCCCCACGTACACCCCCATGGGCGGCGATTGCCTCTTCATAGTACCTCACGACGGAACCGAGGTGTTCCTCCCTGTCCGCTATCACCTTGCCGCGATTGTCGGAAATCCAGCGGTTGAGCGGCAGGATGCTCCGAGGGTCGTTGATGATTCGCTCCATGATGTCGGCCAGTTCTTCCGCCGTACATGTCTCGTTTACCCAGCCGGTCCGGCCGTTGATCGTGTAATCGACGATCCCCCCCCGGCGGTTGCCGATGACCGGAATTCCGTTGGCCAGAAACTCGATCCCCACGTACCCGTACACCTCTTCACACAATGACGGGACGATCCCCACGTCCACGTGGGCGAGGATTTCACGCAGTCTCTCCCGGTGATATCCCCCATGCCAGCGAACGGAGGCAAAGGAGAGGAGGCGGCGCCTGACCCGCCGATCCATCCCCCCGTGGACTTCGAGCCGGTACGCCCCTTCATGGCCCCGCTGCTTCAGGATTTCCACCGCCGTTGCCAGCAGTTCCGCCCCCTTGTGGAGAGCAGCGGCACCATTCAGGGTGGCAAAACGGACGGGAGGGAGAACATCCTCCATGCGCCTGGCCGTGAATTTTTCGATATGGGAAGGGGTGGAGTGGGCCACCCGGATGTCCCTGCGCCCCGTCAGATCCCCGTAGATCTCCCCGGTCCGCCGGGACTGGGCGATCATGATGTCCGCACGCCGCAGCCGGGCCACATTCTGGTGGTAGCGCTGCCGATAAACCTCTGCCAGCTCTGCCGGTGACGTGCCGCCACGGAGAGAAAAACGGTCCCATGCGTAGCGCACTAGAAGCGGAGCGGCAAAGAGCCACTTGGAAAGTCCTGCCGCCTTCACGGTCCTCAGGCGGTCGCTCAGGCCGCCGTCCGATCCCTGCCGGCAACAGGCGGCGCAACCGGTGCCGGAGCTGTCGCGGCAATATTCCCCCTGCGGGGTGAACAGGTTGAGTGTGGGGCAGAAGGGGAAATAGTCGTGAAGCGTGAGAACCAGCGGCAGATCGCGTTCCCCGGCGATATCCATGAGGGTGAACGGCAGCCCGGCAAGCTCGTGGATATGCACGACATGGGGGGCGAAATCGTCCAGCGCCTCCCGGAAAAACTCCTCCGAGCGGGGTTCGCCCAACTCGCCGGCAACGGGGAATGTGCCGCGGATCCCCAAATGCACCAGGGGCGAGTTGCGGATTTCATACTGGCGGACAGCGCGGCGGTTCCACCTGGCAAGGGCCGGCTTGCCCCAGAACCCCCTGCGTCCGGCGAAGAACGCCGCGACTTCGTGCCCAGCCGCGGCCTGGGCAGCCATGAGATCGTCGGCGTACTGGACAAGCCCCCCCTCCCGCCATGGGCTGAAGCCCCATAACACATGCAGGATCTTCATTTTTTCGCCCAGCCGGGGTACTGGGAGCGGAGCTGGCGCTCATACCCGACCACCCGCTTCAGCAGGGGGAGAAGGTATTCGAAAAGGGGGTTGGCGGTGATGAAGCCGAGCCAGTGCTCGTAGCATTCAAGCTTGGCAGCGATTTTTTCGACCGCCTGGCGGGCCTGCCTCTCGCCGCCGTGGCGCATGATCACAAATGCCGTGTCGATTTCACTGAAATAGCGGTGGGTTGCGGTCTTGGCCGCCGTGTGCACCAGGCTCCGGGAAATGGGCACCGTGCTCCGTGCAAAGGAATGATGGCGGGCGATCTTGAGCCAGAGGTCCACATCCATGGCCACGTGGACGGATTCATCCAGTCCTCCGGCGCGGTCCCACGCCTCGCGGGTAAAGAAACAGGAAGGCTGCATGAAGTGAAAGATCTCCAGCCAGTCATACAGCGACTCCAGCGACACCTCCGCGGGCTCCTTGCGGAGGAGCACCCTCCCCTTGTCATTCACGTATTCGCCAGCGCCCACATAGGCACCAGCAGCGGGATTATCCAGGTACATGCCGGCGATTGTCGCCAGGGCGCCGGGAAGCAGGTAATCGTCGGAGTTGAGCCAGCCGAGGAGCCCACCGGTCGCACGGGCAAACCCCTTGTTGATCGCGGCGCTCTGGCCGCTGTCCGGCTCGCTTACCCACCAGGCGAGGCTGGCCTCGTATTGTTTGATGATAGCGGCGCTGCGGTCCGTGCTGGCGCCATCGATGATGATGTATTCGAGCTCGGGGTACCCCTGCTCCAGGACCGAACGGATGGTCCGCTCCAGATAGGGCCCCTGGTTGTAGGAGGGGGTGACGATGGATATTTTGGGCATCAGGCGTACTGGTGGGATATCCATTGTCTATTCTTTCCTCTGGATGCCGGAGGTGAACCGGGGCCACTGTTGATGTTCGCCACTGGAGTAACGGGGTTCCTTCCCGGTGGCGGCGCGCATCAGTTCGTTGCAGCATGCCGCCACATCATCCGGGCGGACCGAGTGCAGGCATTCGTGGAACGGCTTGGTGCACATCAGGTTGCAGCCGAAACAGGGAAGATGGTGCGTGACAATCCGGTGCCGGGCAGGGTCCCCCCACGGGGCAAAGCGGCCATAATGCCAGCCGCCCAAAATCCCGACCGTTGGGACTCCGGCGGCGATGCCCAGATGAAGCCCTGCGGAATCCACACTCAACAGGATATCGCAGACACCGATGCATGCCGCCAACTGCCGCAGAGTGGTTTTCCCCGCCAGACTTACCATGGGAACGGCGGGACACGCCGCTTTCAGGCTCGCGGCCAGCGCAGACGTCGTTTTCAGGTCCCGGGGGGAACCAAAGACGACAAATGCCCCCGGGCTCTCCATTGCCCTGGCCCATGGGACATAATTTCCCAGATTCCAGTTCTTCCTTGGGTCCGAAGCACACGGGAAAATTCCGATGACCGGGCCGGGGACGGAAACCGCCCGCTGCGCAAAGGCACGATCGGCATCCGACAGCCAGACCACAGGCGCTATTTCCCGGACAGCCGCCACCGGGCACCCCAGAAACCGCAGAAACGCCAGGTTTGTCTCCAGCTCGTGCCGCCAAGGCTCCGCGCCGCCCACGTCCAGGGTACGGTTGCAGAGACTTTCCGGCGCCAGTGGGGGGTGATAGCCGCCAGGCGGGGCATTGACCCGGCAGCCGGTCATTCCCATGACCGATGGGGCCGCATGGTTGCGCACCAGGACGAGTTGTTCCGGGTCAGGAGACTTGAGCGGGAACAAGACCACATCGTACCGGGTGCCGAGGACACGGCGCCACCGGTCCATACCCATTGCCATTGCCTGCACCAGGCGCGATAAGCGGGTCGGCCCCCTCCGCCTGACGTTGATTGCGATCACCCGATCCACCCAGGGGCAGAGCTCGACCAGGTTGACGATGTGAGGCTGCACAGCCAGGGTGATGCGATGATCGGGGTAGATGCGCCGGATCTGCTCCAGGCACCCGGAGAAGAGCACCACGTCACCGATGTTGTCGGGTCTCAGGATAAGGAGTTCCCTGGATCGCTTCATGACATGCGCCCCACAAAATACCCCACGGTCCAACCCTTACACGCTCTGAATTAAACCACCAAACCCTGCAAGTGATGATCCGTCGACTCGACGAAATGCAATGTGATGGTACAGAGGGTCCTGATCATTTTCGCGCAACAGCAAATAAAACAGGATGGAGGATTGGCGGATCAAGATTGGTTGTGATTCTTCGTTTGTAGTGTACAAATCGCCAGTAGATCGCTCGAATAAATTTATCGAGGTTGTTTTTTATTCCGGGATAGATATTGACTTCGAAACCGTGAAAACTAAATTTTCGAAATCCAGATTCGATCAGAATCTGCCGTAGACTATGCTCCAAGAAACCTATCTCATGTGTTATGTCGTTATAACGATGGAGAAATCCATCCGGTGACTGCAGGTTAGGAACCTGAATGATTACAATGCCGCCATCGCCCAGTGCGGAACGCACAGCTTTCAGGAATGGAACGACCTCTTTCTTGTCAAAGTGCTCCAGAACATCAAGCAGGGTAATGATGCTAAAGCTCTCCGGTCGGTCAATAAGCCACGGTCTAACATCATCGACGAGGTCACATCGCAAATCAAGACCTGAACAAAAGGAAACGGTGCTTTTCGAGATGTCGACTCCTAAATAATTCTGATAGCCCCATTTCTTCATGCAGCTGAGCATTTCACCGCGGCCTATGCCGATATCCAAGACAGAGGCCGAGAGATCTGTAGGAAAATATTTCCGATAATTGAATTCAAATTGGTCGAACTTGAATTCAGCCTGTCGAAAGTCGTCAAAAGAGGTTTCAATGTAGTTATCAAAAATTTCCTTCATACTCAACCTCAGAGGCAAGTTGATTCTTATTAAATTAGTTGTCCTTTAACATGCCTGAATATAGTTGATTTTCCCATCGAATCAGCGGTGTGACAACGCCTATCCTGTTGTCGTTAAGAATGGTGGCATGGTTACCGGCATCATCAA
>DAIERH010000069.1 GCA_027346925.1 Geobacter sp. | reverse complement strand
TTCCTCAACCACGTCGCCAGGGGTCCCGATCACCCGCTTGATGAAGTCCTTGCTGGGGTCTACCGGGTATTCGAAGACGATCACGTCGCCTTGCCGCGGGTCGCGCAGCTTGAGGATGCGCTTGTCGCTGAACGGCAGCTTGGTGCCGTAGATGAACTTGTTGACCAGCAGGTGATCGCCGATGAGCAGGGTATCCTCCATGGAGCCGGAAGGGATCTTGAAAGCCTGCACCAGGTAGGTGCGGATGACCAGCGCCAAAAGGACGGCGATGATGATCGACTCGGCATATTCGCGAAAAAGGCTTTTTCTCTTGGGTGCCTCCTGGCTCAGCGGTTTTGCGTCATAGATGCCCGAGATTGCCGATGGTTTTTCGTTGTGTTCTTCCATAAGGTTCCTTTGCGGAATTATTTGTCATCAACCTTGAGTATGGCCAAAAACGCCTCCTGGGGCAGTTCCACGTTGCCCACGTTCTTCATGCGCTTCTTGCCCTCCTTCTGCTTCTCCAGCAGCTTGCGCTTGCGGGTGATGTCCCCGCCGTAACACTTGGCCAGCACATCCTTGCGCATGGCCTTGACCGTCTCCCGGGCAATGACCTTGTTGCCGATGGCGGCCTGTATGGCCACCTCGAACATCTGGCGCGGGATCAGCTCCTTCATCTTGGAAACCAAGTCCCGGCCGCGGAAATATGCCTTGTCCCGATGGATGATCAGGGACAGGGCATCCACCACCTCGCCGTTGATCATGATGTTCATCCTGACCAGCTCGCTGCGGCGGTAGTCCAGGTGCTCGTAGTCCAAGGATGCATACCCCTTGGTGATGGACTTCAGTCTGTCGTAGAAATCGAGCACGATCTCGTTCAACGGCATCTCATAGATGATCATCACCCGGGTCGGGGTGAGATACTTGATCTCCCGCTGAATGCCGCGCTTGTCTTCGCACAGCGCCAGCACGCCCCCTACGAATTCGTTGGGCACATGGATATGGGCAAGGATGAACGGCTCTTCGAGATAAGCCACATGCTGCGGCTCGGGAAGCAGATTGGCGCTCTCGATGGTGACAACCTCGCCGGTGACGCGGTGCACCTTGTACACGACGGTCGGGGCGGTGGTGATCAGGTCCAGGCCGAATTCCCGTTCAAGGCGTTCCTGGATGATCTCCATATGCAAAAGGCCCAGAAAGCCGCAACGGTACCCGAATCCCAGGGCAACCGAGGTTTCCGGCTCGTAGGAGAAGGAGGAGTCGTTCAGCTTGAGCTTGGCCAGGGCATCGCGCAACTGCTCGTATTGGGAGGTGTCGATGGGGTAGAGGCCGGAGAAGACCATCGGCTTTACCTCTTTGAAACCGGACAGGGGAGCCTCGCACTGACGGTTCACCAGGGTCACCGTATCCCCTACTTTGGCATCAGCCACATCCTTGATGCCGGCGATTACGAAGCCGACCTCGCCGGCGGCCAACTGGGGCACCTCGCGCATCACCGGGGCAAAAACCCCCACCTTGAGCGCCTCATAGGCCCGGTTGGTAGACACCAACTGGATCTTGTCCCCTTTTTTCAGCGTGCCGTCAAAGATGCGCACCAGGATGATCACCCCCTGGTACTGGTCGTACCAGGAATCGAACAGGAGCGCCTTGAGCGGAGCCGTTTCATCCCCCTTGGGCGCCGGAATCTTCTTGACGATCTCCTCCAGGATCTCGTGGGTGCCGATACCCTCCTTGGCGCTTGCCAGCACCGCATCATGGGCGTCGATGCCGATGATCTCCTCGATTTCGTGGATCACCCGCTCCGGCTCCGCCGCCGGCAGATCGATCTTGTTCAGGACCGGAAACACCTCAAGGTTGTTGTCCAGGGCCAGGTAGACATTGGCCAGGGTCTGGGCCTCGACCCCCTGGGAGGCGTCCACCACCAGCAGTCCGCCTTCGCAGGCGGCCAGAGAGCGGGAGACCTCGTAGGTGAAGTCCACATGTCCCGGGGTGTCGATCAGGTTGAGGATATAGTCGGTGCCGTCGTCGGCGCGGTAGTTGAGGCGCACGGTCTGGGCCTTGATGGTGATGCCCCGCTCCCGCTCCAAGTCCATCTTGTCCAGGAACTGGTCCTGTTTCTCCCGGTCGGAGAGCGCGCCGGTATACTCCAGCAGACGGTCGGCCAGGGTGGATTTGCCGTGGTCGATATGTGCGATGATGGAAAAATTGCGTATTCTGCTGATATCCATGAAATCCTTTGGGCCTGCACACTAAAATGGAATTGTGAAGAATAAATAAATATGGCGGTAAAGTAAAGCGGAAAAGGCGCGCGGCGAGGAGATTCCAGGGGAGTAGACGTATACCGAATTTCCATGAATTTTCAAAAGAAAACGGCTTGCGAAAGCCTCGCAAGCCGTTGATTTTATTGGATGTGGCACCTGGATTCGCGTTATGACTTTGTATAATTCAACACATCAGTTATAATTTTTCTGTTTGCGGTATCGCTTCATTTCATACATTAACTGATCAGCTTTTTCTATAAGAATATTTATATCTGCTCCATCATCTGGATATACAGCCGATCCTATACTTGCAGCAAGCGGCAATGTTTGATCATTGAACATGAACTGCATTTCAATTACATTTATAATGCGTGAAATGGCTGCTCGTATTTCTTCTGTACTAGTCAGTTTATGCAACAAAATGGCAAACTCATCACCACCGATTCGAGCAACAGTATCAGTTTCCCTTGTTACTGATTTGATCCGCACTGCAAATTCTCTAATTGCAGCATCACCTGCCTTGTGTCCATAAGTGTCGTTTATATTTTTTAGATTATCCATGTCAAGAACAAGTACACCAAACTGAGCACAGCAGCGACTCGACTGAGCAATCCGTTGACGTAGATGATCATAGAAGAGGGCACGATTATAAAGTTCAGTTAACGAATCATATGTAGCACTGTAGTACAGCTCCCCGGATTGATGTTTAGAAGCATTTGACATAGCAGCAGCTATTAAGTCAGACATGAGTTCTAAGACCTTAACATCTGCGGAAGTAAAGATATCAATCTCAGATGACATCACTTTGAGAACACCAATAGCAACACTTTGATGTTTTAAAGGCACAACTATCATTGAACGTAAGCCGACTCTACGACATGCTCCACGATCTACTCTATCATCCGTCTCGGAGTCTTTACAATATACTGGTCCTCCAACCCCAATACAGTATCCAGAAAGACTGCTTTCACGTTCCAATCTAAGCCCCAACTGCGCTTCAGCTATACCGGTGGCAGCTCGATAAACCATTTCATCGCCTTCTACCAATTCAACTGCAGCTGCCTGCGCCCTAGTCAAAGACTGAGAACATTCAGCTACCCGTTGCATAACATCGTACAGGTCTAACCCTTGCTGTACAATTTCTGTTTGAAACCTAAGAATATCTAAAAGGCGGTCAGAGCTTATCGTTGACTTTTTAAGACGGTCCACCATGTTAGCCCCCCAGCAAGCGTTCTGCTATGTCTGCCTTGATCATGCTTTCTCTATGCTCCTATATCGTAATGGTTCTTGAAGGTGATGACGCTGGTGGTGCAACATCGGGCTTAGGTTCTGGTGCTTGTAGGTAATAGGTCATTGTCATCACTATTGGGAGGATCAAAATGCAGATGAGCACGAACCTTCCCACTGGGTAATATGTCCTTCTCTGGCTACGACCTATAAGGAAGTAAAGCACTGTCCCTATAGGAGGAAAGAAACAGAGCACCAGTAGCCAGATGATCTTTATGCCAAATGTTCTGAAGGCATTGATAACCACATCAGCGAGCGCATAGAGCCATACAATTGAGGGAAGCGTTATAAGGGCTATGACCATCAACAACATTATCAGTGTCATGCTTGCCTCGGCATCATTGGAGCCTGTGTATCATATGCCTGGAATATATCGCTACAAGGTCTGTGTGATGGAAGTAGCGATGACAGCCAACGTAGCCCGTGCCCACGGATACTTTACCTTCATGATATCAAAATCAGGACCATCGGTTATAAAAGCCGCCGTACCCTTGATCAGGAATCCCGTACCAGGGCCAATATTACCAGCAACCTTGCTGCTGCCCAATGTTATTAATACATTATTGTTGAAGGCAATGTTAGCCTCCGTATGGTGCATATAACCGGCGGGAATGAGTATGCGGCCATCATCGGTAATTCTGATGTAACTATTCCAGGTATTAACCATATGTGGTCCATCTTGGCCTAATGTTGCAATGGCAACAACTCCATCATGTTTCAGTACCTCTAGCAGTTTGTCCGGAATCATCATGTCTCCTGTCGTGTTGTTGGTATGCTGGTTATTGATACCATCTCGGAGCATTGAAATCAATGCGATAAGTCAGATAGTTGTGGCGCTGCATGAATCGCCCCTAGTTTTCTAGACACTCCTGAGTTTATACAGAAATGATCTCAGGAGGCATGCATGAGCATAGCGATTGCATCTTGAAGACAGGATGCAAACGAGAGTGCACAAGCTTACTAGCACGGGATATGAGATTCATCCACGTAATTACAACACCTGGGATTGATCATATATGCAGAGTTCGTTAGGGCATACGGACTCTTGTGGTTATCAACCTGTCACCTGCGTCAAGGATATGTAAACAACAAAAAGGCACCTACAAATTAATGTAAGTGCCTGTTATTATTTGGCTGGGGTACCTGGATTCGAACCAAGAGTGACGGAGTCAGAGTCCGTTGCCTTACCATTTGGCGATACCCCAATATCCGGGACTGCTTATGTAGCAAATAACGGTGCCGGTCGTCAAGCCTTTTTAGCCCTGCACCGCCGCGGCTCCAGCCCGGATGGCGGCGATATTGGCCGGAATCAGGCGATGGTTGCGCTCCGGCAACGCCTTTTTCAGGGCTTCCTCAAGGGAGGGGAGTGCCAGGGCACCGGTTTTTCCGGCATACGCACCGCAGGCCAGCATGTTGACCATGCGCACATCACCGAGGTCAAGGGCCAATTGGTTCATCGGCACCTGCACCAGGTTCACGTCCGGAAGATCAACGCCATCGCACTTCACCAGGGTCGAGTTGACGATGCAGATCCCCCCCTGCCTGACCTTGGCGGCGTACTTGTCGAAAGAGAGTTGGTTGAGGATGATCGAGACCGAGGGATGTCCCACCACCGGAGAGCCGGTGTCGCCATCGCTAAAGACCACGGTGCACATGGCCGAACCGCCCCGTTTCTCCACACCGTAGGCGGGAAAGAATGATACGTTTTTGTCTTCGTGGATGGCGGCATAGGAGAGCAGGTTGCCGGCAAGAAGCACCCCCTGGCCGCCGTAACCCGCTATGAAAACGTCGTGGCGCATTGGTATCTCCGAGTTACATATTTGCGGTATTGCGGTATACGCCCAGCGGGAAATAGGGGATCATCTCGCTCCCCACCCGCTCATTGGCCGCCAGCGGATTCATCCCCCAGTTCGTGGGACAGGCGGACAGGGCCTCTATGAAGGAGAACCCCTTATGCTCCACCTGGTAACGAAAGGCGGTCTTGATCATCTTCTTGGCCTGCAGGACATTCTTGGGACTGTTGACCGCCACGCGGGCCGAAAAGCCGACCCCTTCCAACTGTGCCAGCAGTTCGGCCATGCGGATCGGGTACCCGTCCTTGTGCTGATCGCGACCGTAGGGCGATGTGGAGGTCTTCTGGCCCACCATGGTGGTTGGCGCCATCTGGCCGCCGGTCATGCCGTAGGTGGTGTTGTTGACGAAGATCACGGTAATTGCCTCGCCCCGGTTGGCGGCGTGGATGATCTCCGAGGTGCCGATGGCGGCCAGGTCGCCGTCCCCCTGGTAGGTGAACACGATCCGGTCGGGGCGGGCACGCTTGGCACCGGTGGCCACTGCCGGCGCCCGGCCGTGGGGCGCCTCGATAACGTCCACATCGAAATAACTGTACAGAAAGACCGAGCAGCCGACCGAAGCCACCCCGATGGTCTCGCCGCGAATGCCGAATTCATCCATGGCCTCGGCCACCAGGCGATGAACTGTGCCGTGGTTGCAGCCGGGACAGAAGTGGGTCTGGACGTCTTTCAGACTCTGGGGCCTGCTGAATACCTGTTTCATTAACGAACCTCGGTATCTGGGGACAGGAGGCGGGCAACTGGAAATTGATTTTTCCAATCCACAGTCCCCCGTTCCTAGTCACGACTTTAGTTGTTGTACGCCTTTTCAATCTGCTCGAAGAGTTCTTCCGGGGTGGGCAGTGAACCGGCTCCGGGGGGGCGCCCGTAGAAACCCACCTCAACATCCCTGGCCACGGACAGGTGCACGTCATCCACCATCTGGCCGGTGCTGAGTTCCATGACCAGGAAGCGCTTGCACTTCCGGGAGAGTGCCGCATACGCCTGTTTCGGGAACGGGAACAGGGTGATGGGGCGTAGCAGGCCGACCTTGAACCCTGCGTTGCGGGCCGCTTCCACGGAGGTGCGGGCAATACGCGAGGTCGATCCGAACGCTGTCACGATCAATTCCGCGTCGTCGGTCAGGTATTCCTCCCAACGGCTTTCTTTCTCGCCCAGTTCCTGATAGCGGGCATGAAGCGCCCAGTGGAAGGCCTCCATCTCACCATCCCCGAGTTTGAGGGATTTGACGACATTCTGCGGTGCCTCTTCCGCCCTGCCGCGCACTGCCCAGGTTTTTTCCGGCACCACGACAGCCGGGCGGGGATTGGCCGTAATCGATTCCTTCATCTGTCCTATCACCGAGTCGGCCAGCACCATGGCCGGGATGCGGTAGATGTCGGACAGGTCGAAGGCGAGCATGGTCAGGTCGTACATCTCCTGGACCGAGTTGGGCGCCAGCACGATGATGCGGTAGCCCCCATGCCCTCCCCCACGGGTGGCCTGAAAGTAGTCGGCCTGGGACGCGTCGATGCCCCCAAGACCAGGCCCCTGACGCATGATGTCCACGATCACGCCGGGCAGTTCGGAGCCGGCCATGTAGGAGATCCCCTCCTGTTTGAGGGAGATGCCGGGGCCGGAGGACGAGGTCATGCACCGCACGCCGGTGGCCGATGCTCCCAACAGCATGTTGATGGATGCGATCTCGCTCTCGGCCTGAATAAACTCGCCACCAAGCCTGGGGAGTTCCCGGGAGAGGTATTCGGGGATATCGCTCTGGGGTGTGATCGGGTAGCCGAAGTAATAGCGGCAACCAGCCTCAATGGCGGCCATGGCGACCGCCTCGTTACCCTTGACAAACAGTTTTTCCGACAAAGTCGCCTCCGTCTGTATGCAACGCGTTGTTCAGTCCTTATAGACCATGATGGCCACGTCCGGACACATCTCGGCGCACAGGGCGCAGCCAGTACAGGCGTCGGGGCCGGAGAATACCGCCACGGTAAACCCCAGACTATTGGGGGTCTCGCCCATGGCGACCAGCTTCTTCGGGCAGGCGATGGTGCACAATCCGCACCCCTTGCAACGTTCCTCGTTAATGGTGATATACGGCATGGCGGCATCCCTTGTGGTCAGATCAATGCTTGAGTAATACCAAACATCTTACCTGTACGTCAAGCACGAGGCGTGACCCTTGCCCGTGGTAAGCATATCCTCATCCAGATTGGTTCAAATTGCTGACTTTTTAATTGACACCGACTTTCAGGCAATCGTATATTCCCCGTGCTACGTTTTTATATTTTCGTAACACGAAGGGGGTGGGTTTATGCACATGGCGGACGCCCTGCTTTCTCCGGCGGTTGGGGGTTCCATGTGGGCGGTATCAGCCGCTGCCATCGCATACTGCTCAAAAAAGGTCCGTACAGAGCTGGACGACGACAAAGCGCCATTAATGGGTGTGCTCGGCGCCTTCCTGTTTGCCGCCCAGATGATCAACTTCACCATCCCGGCCACCGGCTCCAGCGGCCATCTGGGAGGAGGACTGCTCCTGGCCATTCTGTTGGGCCCCCATGCGGCCTTTCTCACCATGGCGTCGGTGCTGGTGGTGCAGGCGTTGTTCTTTGCCGACGGCGGCCTGCTGGCGCTGGGCTGCAACATCTTCAACATGGGCTTCATTCCCGCCTGCATCGTCTATCCCCTCGTCTACAGACAGCTGGTCGGCACAAACCCGAGCCGGGCGCGTCTGACAACGGCGATCGTCGTCTCCGCCGTTATCGGCCTGCAACTGGGGCCGCTCGCCGTGGCACTGGAAACCGTGCTATCGGGGATCTCGGCGCTGCCGTTTTCCACCTTCGCGCTCCTCATGCAACCGGTCCACCTGGCCATCGGCATCGTGGAAGGGCTCGTTACGGCCGCAATCATATCCCTGGTATATAAGGCCCGTCCCGAAATACTGGCCAGGGTCCGGGAAACGCGGCCGCCCGGTTCCATTCCCCTGCGCAACATTACGCTCGCCTTCCTGGCAGCTGCGCTTATTACCGGGGGCATCATCTCCCGCTTTGCTTCAAAAAATCCCGACGGCCTGGAATGGGCCATCAAGAGGACCACCGGAGCAACGGAACTGGAAGCGATGAAAGCGGGAATCCACGGGGCCTTGGCCTCCCTGCAGGAGCGCACCGCCTTCTTGCCCGACTACACCTTCAGGAAACCGGATGGGGAGTCGAAAGGCGGCGCAGCCCCCATGGTAGAGAGGACGAAACCGGGAGAAACGGGAAGAAATGCGGCCGGCAACAAGCTGGGCACCAGCGTATCGGGACTCATCGGGGGAGGGATCACCCTGGGACTCGCCCTTATGTGCGGCTTCCTGCTCAGGAAGAAGCCGCAACCCGCCGCATAAGGCCACGCTACATGCGATACGACGCTTTGCGCGGGGAGAGGAACGACATCTTTCCCCTTTTTGTAAGGGACCTGAAATCAGATGACATCTCTCGAAGGGACACTGCTGGATTTCAAGCGGCTTGACCTGCTGGCTACCGGTGATTCCGCCATCCACCGCCTCGACGGGCGGGCCAAGGTGCTGGTCGTGCTCGTTTTCATCGTTTCAGTGGTGTCATTCGGCAAATACGAAGTGAGCGCCGTGCTCCCTTTTTTTCTTTTCCCGGCCGTCATGGTGGCGCTCGCCGGGCTTCCCGCCGGTTTCCTCCTCAAAAAAACCACCCTCGTTATCCCCTTTGCCCTGGTGATCGGCATGTTCAACCCGTTGTTCGACCGGGAGGTGGCGGTATGGTTCGGCCCGGTCGGCATCAGCGGCGGCTGGCTCTCCTGCGCCTCCATCGTTGTGCGGGCCATCCTTACGGTCAGCGCGGCGCTCATCCTTGTCAGCGTGACCGGATTTCCGTCGGTCTGCCACGCCTTGGAACGGCTGGGCATGCCGCAGGCTTTCGCCATGCAGATGCTGTTTCTGTACCGCTACCTGTTCGTGCTTGCGGAAGAGGGGGGACGGGTCTCGCGGGCGCGAAGGCTTCGATCCTTCGGAAACAAGGGGATGGGTTTACAGGCCTTCGGCGCCCTGGTGGGGCATCTGCTCCTGCGGGCATGGGAACGGGCTGAGCGCATCCATCGCGCAATGCTGGCGCGGGGATTCACCGGCGAGTTTCATAGCCAGGGATGTTCCCGGTTCGGCAAACGGGAACTCTTGTTTCTTCTCGGATGGACCGTATGTTTTGTAATCCTCAGGATTCGGAACGTGTCTCAGATTGTGGGGGGCCTTATCAGCGGGGTGTTTTCGTGAGTCATCACATTGTTGCGGCAGATCGACTTTCATTCAGCTATCCCGACGGCACCCGTGCCCTTCGGGAGGCATCCTTCAGCATTCATCATGGTGAGTCGGTGGCGGTGATCGGCGCCAACGGCGCCGGAAAATCGACCCTGCTGCTGCACCTGAACGGCTGCCTGGCCCCAACCGAGGGGGCTGTCCGGGTCGGCGACTTTCCCCTCACCCGGGAGACCCTGCCGGAGGTGCGCCGGACGGTGGGGATGATCTTCCAGGACCCGGACGACCAGCTCTTCATGCCGACCGTGGCCGACGACGTGGCTTTTGGCCCCTTCAACCTGGGCTTTCCGCCGGCAGAGGTCAGTCAGCGGGTCGAAGCGGCCCTGAGGGCGGTAGATGCCCTGCACCTGCGGGGCAAGCCCCCTCACCGCCTGTCGGGTGGCGAGAAACGGCGCGTTGCCATTGCCACGGTCATGGCCATGACTCCGGACATCCTGGTCCTGGACGAACCGACCACCGGCCTCGATCCCTTCGCCCGTCGGCAGTTGATCGAACTTCTGACGCGCTTCAGCCATACCAAGATCATCGCCACCCACGACCTGGAGTTGGTCATGGCGTTGTGCCGGCGGGTAATAGTCCTGCACGAGGGCAGCATCGCCGCCGACGGGCCGACCGGAGAGGTATTCGCCGACACCGCCCTCCTGGAACGCTGCCGTCTGGAGCAACCCCCCTCGTTACGCCCCTGCGCACTCTGCGGGGGAAGAAGATAGGGATGGCCCGGCAGTGGCCAGCGGC
>DAIERH010000068.1 GCA_027346925.1 Geobacter sp. | reverse complement strand
CGATATCTTCCCTTTCACCCGGTCGTCCAGCACGAAGTTTTTCCCGGTCAGGTCGCTGATGAACTTCACCATGGTGGAGATGTCCACCTCGTTGAAATTGAGCACCACCCCCTTGGCAGCGGCAAATGCCGGGGTCCCGCAGAGCGATCCCGCCACCAGCAGGATGCCGAGAATACGTATAAGGTAAGGTTTCAAGCGTGCCTCCACGTTGTGCGTGAACTAAAATCAAATTTGTGGCGGTTTAGCGGAAACGTCAATTTTTCGTTCAGACAAGGCGTCGAGCGGTTGCGCGGAGGCGCAGTACCCATGTGGGCATAAACAGCGCTGCGCCGTACAGGCAATCGCGAAGACTTACGCAGCCTGAGCGGAAAAGTGACGTTTCCTATCGTATGTCATAGTTGAACGTCGTCGGCCTTCCGTCCCGGATCAGGTCCAGCTTGAGCTTGCTCTGCCCCTTGAGGGCGACAAGCGACTGCAGCGCCTTGTCCGGCGAGTCCATGGGAAAGTCGTTCAGCCGCACGAGCACATCGCCGTTCTTGATGCCGATCATGGCGAACAGGCCGTTGGGCTTCACCTCCGAGGCGCGGAATCCCTCCACCTTGCCGTCCTTCAGGCTGGGGAGCAGGCGGGCGTCGGTCATGGCCTGGGCCGGGTTATCCAGAGCCGCATTCAGGGCCCGCTGGTCGATGACGAAACTGCCGGCCCCGGTAGCGGCCACGGCAGGGCCCATGCCCGGGGCAGGCGCCGTCGAAGGCCCCGCAGTGGCCGACGACGGAGGGGTCGTGGGGGTCAGCAACTCGACCTTTTTCCCGTTGACCACGATAAAGGCCTGTTCCTTCTTGACCTCGACCAAGCGCCCGGCGTCGAAAACCATGTCTCCCAGGCGAAAGACCCGCTCCTCCTGTTTGGTGTTGTTGCGCACCAGGGCAAAGGTCTCGCGGAACGACCCCACCGCAGTGCCGAGCAAAAGCAGGTCGGTCGGCGCGGTGACCGGTGCCGGCGCACCCTGGACCTGGGCGGTGGTGTTCGTGATGGGGGTGAGCTGCCCCTGTGCCGCCTTGCCGAACAGGCCGTTGGTCAGTATCGGGGCATAAAACGCCAGATCCTCGGTTCTCGGGAAGCTGGGAGGGGGAGCCGCCGCCTCCTTGCCACCTCGCGGCGCCAGCGACTTTCCGAGACGCAGCGAAAGCCTGTCAGCGGCCATGGCCGCCAAAATGGCGATAATGGCGACACCCAGGATGACGTTGATGATGGTAAACGTGCGTGGCATCGAATTCCTACAGGTTGATTTCGCCGGTAAACACCTCGACCGCCGGTCCGGTCATGTAAATGTTGCCATCCTCGGCCCACTCCATCTCCAGGTCGCCGCCCGAAAGATGGTTGAGGATCCGCTTTTCGGTAAGGCCGTTCAAGACGCAGGCAGCGGTCACGGCGCTTGAGCCGGTGCCGCATGCCAGGGTTTCGCCGGCGCCCCGTTCCCAGGTGCGCTGGCGCACCTCGCTGCGGGAGACGATCTGGACGAATTCCACGTTGGTGCGGCGGGGAAACAGCTCATGGTTCTCGATCAGCGGACCGTAGGTGGATACGGGGAAGTCCTCCACATCGTCCACGAAGATCACGCAGTGGGGGTTACCCATGGAGGCGCAGGTGATGTGGAAGGTGCGGTCCAGGATGGTGAGCGGTTCGGCGATCACCTTTGCGCCGGCATCTCCGGTCATCGGGATCTCCCCCCTGGCCAGGCGCGGCGGCCCCATGTTGACGCGAACCTTCTCGATCTTGCCGTCACCGCCGGGCACCAGTTGCAGGGTCAGGATGCCGGCCCCGGTCTCCGCCGTGATCTCCTTTCGGGAAACGATACCGTGATCATAGGCATACTTGGCGACACAGCGGATGCCGTTGCCGCACATCTCGGACTCGGAACCGTCTGAGTTGAACATCCGCATGCGTACATCCGCCTTGTCCGACGGCATGATCAGGATCAGCCCGTCCGAACCTATGCCGAAGTTGCGATTGGATATCTGTATGGCAACATTTCGGGGGTCTGCAACCGTCTCCTCGAAACAATTCACGTAGACATAGTCATTACCGGCGCCGTGCATCTTGGTGAATTTCATGTACTTCCATCCCCTCTTCGAAAATGTGTCATGGATTTTAGAACATAGCAAATATCCGGCGCCGCAACAAGAAATTAATCGGCTCCAGAGGCCCGGAGGATGCTTGTGGACGCATCGCCAAAGCCTGATTGCCAAAAGCGGGCGGAGTGCGTATACTTCCTCTTCCCGACAATTATTCCAGGAGGATACCTTTCATGATTCGATCATTCCAGGGCAGCCAGCCGCGGATCGACCCGAGCGGCTTCGTGGCTGAGACCGCCGTGATCATCGGCGACGTGGAGATCGGGCCCCAGAGCAGCATCTGGTACAACTGCGTGGCCCGCGGCGACGTGAACTTCATCCGTATCGGCGCCCGCAGCAATGTCCAGGACCTGACCATGCTGCACGTCACCCACAAAAAACACGCCGACGATCCCGGCGCCCCGCTGATCATCGGCGACGACGTTACCATTGGACACAGCGTGACACTGCACGGTTGCACCCTGCACAACGGCTGCTTCATCGGCATGCAGGCCATGGTCATGGACAAGGCCGTGGTGGGCGAGGGGGCGCTGGTGGGAGCGCGGGCCCTGGTCACCGAGGGCACCGTCATTCCGCCCCACACCCTGTGGGTCGGGGCACCGGCCAGGTACAAGCGCGACCTGACGCCGGACGAGGTGGCCTGGCTGAAGAAATCGGCCGGCAACTACGTGAAGTACGCCCAGCAGTACAAAAACGATGACCCGGAATGACCACCAGATGAGAGCCTGACGATTCGCCCGCACTGGACAAGTAATCATGGCACGTACCGAAACCCTGCTCGACAGCCTGAAACCTTCCGACTCCCGAACGGTCCAGACCGCTCTGGACATCCTGGGGAGCCGGCAGAAGGGAAACCGTCTGGCTCGCCTGATGCCGTTCCTGGGACCGGCGTTCATCGCCAGTGTCGCCTATGTCGATCCCGGCAACTTCGCCACCAACATCCAGGGCGGCGCCCAATTCGGGTACATGCTGGTCTGGGTTATTCTGGTCAGCAATCTCATGGCGATGCTCATCCAGACCCTGTCGGCCAAACTCGGCATCGCCACCGGCCTGAACCTGGCGGAGCACTGCCGGGAACATTTCCCCAAACCGGTGGTCTACGTGATGTGGGTCCTGATGGAACTCGTGGCCATGGCGACCGATCTGGCGGAGTTCCTGGGGGCCGCCATTGGTTTTCAGCTCCTGCTGGGCATCCCCCTGTTCGCAGGGGCGATCCTCACCGCCCTGTCGACGCTGCTCATTCTCGGCCTCGAACGCCACGGGTTCCGTCCCCTGGAGGCGGTCATCTCCGCCATGGTCGGCCTGATCGCGCTCTGTTACCTGCTTGAGACCCTTATCGACAAACCGGACTGGGGACAGGTCGCCTATCACGCCTTTGTGCCCCAATTTTCCGGCACCGAGAGCGTCCTGTTGGCCTCGGGTATCCTGGGGGCCACGGTCATGCCCCATGCCATCTTTCTCCATTCCGCCTTGATGCAGGGGCGCATCGTGGTGAGGGACAAAGCCCGGCTGCAGAGTCTGTACCGGTTCGAGATCGCCGATGTGGTCATTGCCATGGGGATCGCCAGTTTTGTCAACGCCGCCATGCTGATCATGGCGGCGGCCACGTTTTACAAGTCCGGGCTCACCTCCATATCCACCATAGAGGAGGCCCACCGCACCCTTGAACCGCTCCTGGGAAGCTCCGCGAAATGGATATTCGGCCTGTCGCTGCTGGTGGCGGGGCTGTCGTCGTCCACCGTCGGCACCAGCGCCGGACAGGTGATCATGCAGGGGTTCCTGAAACGTCACATCCCGGTCTGGGTCAGGCGGCTGGTGACCATGGCGCCTTCGCTGGCCGTTATCGCCGCCGGCCTTGACCCCACCCGCACGCTGGTGATAAGCCAGGTGGTGCTCAGTTTCGGGCTGCCTTTCGCCGTCATACCCCTGGTGATATTTACCCGGCGCCCCGACATCATGGGCGACCTGGTCAACAGGCGCGGTACAACCATGCTCGCCGCCCTGGTGGCGGTGGTCATCGTCGTGTTGAATGCCTATCTTCTCTATAAGACTTTCGTGGCAGGGTGATCCTTATGTTCAAGCACATCCTCGTTCCCCTGGACGGTTCCCGGATGGCGGAAGCGGCTCTGCCGGCCGCGGCCTTCCTTGGGGAAATGCTCCATGCGCGCGTCACACTGATGCATGTGGTGGAAAAAAACGCTCCCAGCGCGGTCCATGGCCAGACCCATCTCATCAGCGCCCGGGATGCGGCGGCCTACCTGGACGAGATAGCCCGCCAGGGCTTTCCGCGGGAGATAGGGGTTGATTGTCACGTGCACACGGCCGAGGTCGAAAACGTGGCCCGGAGCATCGTCGAACATGCGGATGAACTGGGGCACGATCTGGTGGTCATGTGCTCCCATGGCCGAGGCCAGGCGCTCCACCTTTTTCTGGGCAGCATCGCCCAGAAGGTCATTGCCGGTGACTCGCGGCCCGTCCTGATCACCCATCCCGACGTGAAAGGCGGACCCAGGGAGTTCTCCTGCAACAACATCCTCGTGCCGCTGGACGGCGACCCGGAGCACGCCCAGGCGCTGCCCGTCGCGAAAGAACTGGCGCGGGCCTGCAAGGCTTCCCTGCACCTGGCCATGGTGGTTCCCCGCTTTGCGAACCTTTCGGGCGACATGACGGTCACCGGCAGGATGCTGCCGGGAACGACTTCACGGATGCTGGACATGGCCCGGCAGGATGCCGAGGCATACTCCGCGGCCCTGGTCGAAGAGTTGCGCGACCAGGGTTTTGCCGCCAGCGCGCACGTGTTGCGGGGCGATCCGGCAAAAATAATCGTGGAAGCCGCCAACCGGGCGCCTATTGACCTGATTGTTCTGGCCACCCATGGGAAAACGGGCATGGAAGCGTTTTGGGCGGGGAGCGTAACGAACAAGATATGCAGCCAGAGCAAGGTCCCGCTCCTGCTGATTCCCGTAACGTAACGGTAAGCGCCCGAATTCCGTCACTGCCCGGAAAGCACAATCACATCTCGTTCGGCATACCCCACCGGTGCATGATCGGAAAGCCGCCTTGCCTGTACCGGTTGATTCTGATATTTTTTACCAACTATTTAATTAAGGATACCGCATGAAGGTCATCATTCTGGGGAGCGGGCCCTCCACCGGGGTGCCGATGGTGGGATGCACCTGCCGGGTCTGCTCCTCGGACAACCCGCGGGACAAGCGCACACGGCCATCGTTGCTCATTCGGCACGCCGACCGGAACATCCTGGTGGATACGGCCACCGATCTGCGCCGGCAGGCGCTCCGCCAAGGGATCGACCGGATCGATGCCGTGCTCTATACCCATTCCCACGCCGACCACATCAACGGCATCGACGACCTGCGCGGTTTTCATTTTCTGCACCGGGAGGTCGTCCCCTGCTTCGGGTCCCGCCCCACCCTCGACACCCTGCTGAGGGGCTTCGGCTACATCTTCGAGCCCCATGAGGGCTCCGGTTACACGCCGCTGCTGGAGGCGAACGAGGTGGGCGGACCGTTCCAGCTGTTCGGGCTGACAATCGTCCCGGTCCCGCTGGAGCATGGCATGACCTCGGCCATGGGCTACCGCATCGGCAATTTTGCCTACCTGACGGATTGCAGCCGCATTCCCGAACCATCGTTCCCCCTGCTGGAGGGGCTCGACCTGCTGGTGATGGACGGGCTGCGCTGGACCCCGCACCCCTTCCATTTCAACATCGAGGGGGCCATCGAGGTGGCGCGGCGGCTGGGGATCCGCCGCACCGTGCTGACACATCTGTCCCATGAGGTGGCCTACGCCGACCGGGCACGGCTGCCGGAGGGGATTGAGTTCGCCTTTGACGGAATGGAGTTCGACCTTCCGGAGACCTGATCCGGGGCAGGAGGGAAGTGCCCCTTTCCCGGATCACCGTGCATCCGGGCCGGATTTTTACCAGGAGGCTTTTCAATGAGGTATGGGCACGTCTGTTTGATCACCGCGGTATGCTGCACCTTGAACTGGACGCCCCTGGCACGGGGTCAGGATGTGGCGACCAGCCTGAAACGGTTCAGCGATTTTCCGAAGATCAACGTCACGGACCTCCTGGGGGGCGAGATCCTGGCCGAACGCGGCGCGGCGACGAATTTTTCCGGCGGCATCTCGGCCCAGTTCTGCTTCGCCGTGCCGACCCCTCCCGAGGAGACTGCCCGCCGACTCCAGAGCTGGGATACATCAGGCGCCGATGGCACGAACGTGTATGCGCATGGGGTGGTGCATACCCCCAGTACCCCCGACGATTTCAAAAAATTGTACCTCGACCCCACGCTGGGCCCCACCAGGTGGCTGCTGGACAAGACCAACGGCGTCGCCAGCGGCGCGCCGGAACTGAACCTGAGCCGTGCGGATGCCCAGGAGCTTGGTGCTTGCGTCAAAAAGAACCCCGCCCCCCGGGGGAGCAGCGCCTGCTGGGCGGCCATGCTCTCAGGGCGCGCCGCAACCTTCCAGCGCAATGGCTTCAACGGCGTACTCCCCTATGATTCCGCGGACGCCGCGCCATACAACCAGATCGACCAGCTGCGGATCATGCTGCGGGAACAGACCAGGGTCCTCGCTGAACTCTCGCCCGTCCTGCAGGGTGCCGGGCTGATCCCTGGGAGCGGCGGCGTGCCGCGACTCACACCATCCCACTACTGGAGCCTTTTCGATGCCAATCACCGTGCCGTCGTCAACCTTGGAGCAACCTACCGCCTGGCTGTCGATGACCATTACCAGGTACTGGATGCGGAATACTACGTGAGCGGCAGCTACTATGCCGCCGCCACCCTGTATGAAATCTGGCCGATCCGCGATGCCGGCGGGACAGGATCGCTCGTCTGGCGCGGCGACTATTATGTAGCACCCATGTTGAAATACCTGGGAGGCCTGGAGCGCATGGCGTACGGCGCAATCATGATTCAGGAAGTGAAGCGCGAAATCGGCATGTTCCGAAACTATCTCGGCGCACGGCCGGACAGGCATGCGGCAGCACCTGACCTGCTCCCATGAAGCGCGCCGTGCCGCTGGGCCTGCTTTGTGCGGCGCTGACGCTGCTGTCAGCCACGCTGGCGGGGGTATCATCGGCGGCCGTTTCCCAGGAATTCGACCTCGAATCCGGTGCCGTGGCCGGGACATCGGACAATCGTGGAATCGGCACCGCCAGGGAGCTCTCCACGGACATGCGCTACGTCATTTCGCCCCAAATCACCAATGATCTTCTGCTGCGTGTCGGGGCGGAATGGGAGCGTTTCTCCTTTGCCGCCCCCCGGACCGGGGCACTGCCCGACGCGCTGCAGCACGTCAACGCCATTATCGGGTTCGATTACCAACTGGCCGACCAGTGGCTGATGCGCACCGAACTGCAACCGGGCGTTTACGGTGACCTCCGGCTGACCGGATGGCGCGAGGTAGATGCACCGCTCATCATCGGCGCAGCATACCTGCGAAGCGACGATCTGCAATGGTTTTTCGGGCTGCGAATCGATGCCAGGAGCCAATTCCCGGTACTGCCCGCGCTTGGGGCCCGCTGGCAGGTGGACGAGTCATGGACCCTGAACCTGCAACTCCCGCAACCGCGCCTGGAATACGGGATAAGCGACAAGCACCTGGTCTACCTCGGTGCCGGCGTGAAAGCAGGGACATTTACCGTGGACGAGCACTTCGGAAACGACCACGGCAATCCGAGGCTCAACGGGGCCACGGTCGATTACGCCGAACTCCGCCTGGGCCCCGGTTGGTCGTGGAAGGTATTCCCCACCACTACCCTTGAGGCCGAGGCAGGGTACGTGCCATGGCGGACATGGGACTTTTTCGACCAGGGCGTGCTGTTGCACAGTCGTCCGGCGCCGTACTTGCAACTTGGTTGTCATGTCAGGTTCTGATACCAAGTTGCATTCAAAATGATAGGCAGGCGGCAAGGAGGAGGCGACGCAAGCGTAGCCAAACACTACGTTGAGGAGCCGACGACGAAGCCAACGAACGTAGAGAATGCGACGTGGTATGATACCCCTCTCTCAAGGATAATGGCCATGCACAAGGACATTCGTTTACACGGACATATGGGTGACCAGGTAGAGTATTTTGCCATGGTGGCCGGCACCGACGCCTACCAGCGCTACTTCTTCAATGTCGTGCAGGACGAGGACCGCCTGCGCATCTTCTCGCCCGGCAACGAATTCATCATCACACCCGAGGGGATCAACTACCAGGGTAATGGCGGTTATTTTTGCGAATACATGTTCGGCGTCGATCAGCCCGCCGCGGACTTGGCCAAACCGGAGATCATCAACCGCCTGGTCATGTACGGCGCCCGTTCCGACGACGCCAGCGGCTCCATAAGCTTCAGCGACACACCATGGGCCGGGAGACCTACGAAAACATCTTTCTGGGAGGCAACGCGGTCTGCAACTACTTCTTCTTCGTCCACTCCGGCCTGCTCTCCCGCGCGCTGCACAGCCAGCAACAGGAACTGGTCAAGCGCCTCGGCAAGGTCATCAAACGTTCCGAGGCAGTGGGCGAAGAGCGGGACGACCTGCTCATCGCGGAGATATTCCCGCTCCTGGCCGATGAGGCGGCCCAGCTTTTCGTGATCAAGCTGATCAACCGCCACCATCGGGAGTACCGCAACCTGTTCCGCCAGCTCTATTTCCGCACCAAGAAGATTGCCGACGAGGACTTCTCGCGCCTGGTCAGCCTGGCCGCCACGTACAGGATCGACCGCTATCAACAGGAGCGCATGCGCATCGACGTCATGTATCGCCATCCCGCCAACAAGCGCATCGTGGACGAATATCGCAACATCCTCCTGGCCTGCAACACCAAGGGGGAGATCAGCAACCTGGACAATGCCCGTCTGACACGTCTCAAGACGCTTTCGGTACGCAACAAGATCCCCGGAGCGCTCTTCTACACCCTGGACGAGATGCTGAAAAAGGGGCGCAACCTGATCAACCGCGAGGAGCGCGACTACCTCTCCGCCACCCGCGAGGTGCTGGAGGGGATATTCCTGCACGAAAAGAAGATCGAGAGCCGCATCGACCGGGACGATATGCTCACGTTGATCCAAGCCAACAAGCGTGCCGTGGAAACCCGCGACCACTCCTTCGATCAGCTGATACTGGACGCCAGCAAGGTGTGTGACGAGAAGATTCGCGATGGCGCCGATCCAGCCCTGCTGGGCGGTTTTTCCTATGTGATCACCTACCTGGACCGCTTCAGCAGCGTCTCCAACCTGATCAGCCAACTGGCCTTCATGGAAAATGTGCGCATAAACGAGGAGATGCTGCGGGGACTGTTGGAACACAAGGCCGCCTTCGACAATCTCAGGGAGGGGTGTTTCCACGAGATATTCATCCGTGAACTGCTCGAAAACGCCTACCTGGGGCGCTTCGGACGGTGCAAGGTACAGACCCTGATGGGTGGGCTGGCCGCCATCGAGGCCCGCCGGACGACCATCGGGGAACTCAACCGCCAACTCCAGGAGATCGACAGGGAGGAACGCATCTCCCTCGTCCTGTTGGAGCATGTACGCGACCGCATCCGCAACTTTTACTCCAAGTTCTCGACAAGGGCCGATCAGGAGGCGTTGCGCCGCGAGGTAACCGAAGAGTTGAAGACCAAGAAGCACATCCGTGAGGATATCCCCGACCATCTGTTCAACGAAACCATCTTCACCATCAAGAAGGAGATCATGTATCTCCAGACCCTGCTCCCCACCATCATCGCCGAACGCGACGTGGCGCTGCGGGAGGATTTCCTGGAGAACTGCGGCATGGACCGTTTCTACGTGGAGGAGTTGGAGCGGGAATACTACGAGAAGAACGGCCTGGACCTGGAGGATCTGTACAAGATCAGGAAGGGTCTGAACTGACGGCGCCTCCCGGTGTGGGGTCCGCCTTTGACGGAATGGGCTTCGCCCCGCCGGCTGGGGCGGAGGAAAATTGAAGAAGTGGAGAATCGCGATCCGGCACTGCCCGGCTGCAATCGCCAAGGCCCCATCTGCTGACGCAGATGGGGCCTTGGCTTGTGGCTAGCGGTAGAGCTTGATCGTTTTGCGCAGCATCCAGAAGATGGTGGCAATCCCGCCGATCAGGGTGAGGATGAACATGAGCAACGGCGAGTACTGCGGAACCACCCTCAGCATGTCCGGGGTGAAAAACGGCTTCAGGTAGCCGCTGCGAACCACGTCCCGTATGAATGCCATGACAAAGACCAGCGGGACCGCCAGGGACGCGCTCAGGATGGCGTTTTTCCTGAATCCTGCCCCCAGGACGGTGACTGCCAGCAAAAGTCCGATGACAAACAGGGCCGTTGCCGTGGCGTTCCCGCCCATGAACATGGACATCACGGGACGTGGCAGGGTGACGAGGAACCAGAAGCCAACCACGATC
>DAIERH010000067.1 GCA_027346925.1 Geobacter sp. | reverse complement strand
TCCTCCGAGAAGATCCGCATGAGGCCTTCCGCTGTTTCATCGGCCGAAACCCGGTGCAGTTTTCCCTCCCGCGCCTTGATGCCTCCGGAAAGGAGAGACAGTATCCGCTCAAAGGCCGGCAGGCGGGCGTCCGGGGTGGCCACGCGGACCGGATCCGGGCGCGGCACGCCGAATTCGGCGTTCGCCAGGTAGCCGCCGGTGGCGCCGATCTCCCAGAAGGGCAGTCCCAGGTGCTCCAGGCCCCAGGTCTCCACCTCCGCAGCCAGGGCGCCGGTCAGCGCCGTAACCGACGGGTAGCGGGGCGTACTCCCCTCGTCGAACATGACCGTGCAGGGGAATGGCGCCGCCATCTCCTGGCGTCCGCCCCGGTCGGTCTTGCGCAACGCCTCCACCCCGTCTTCCTTCAGGGTCAGCGCGACGACCGCCGAGATGCACGGCATGCTGCCCTGCGCAGCGGCCAGCGCCGGCACGGGATCGTCCCCCCGGTCCATCAGCCGGTTGCCGGTAAAGACCAGGTTCGGCGCCAGGATCTCCACGACGCGTGCCAGCACGCGGCTGTCGGCCACGGCATCGCCACCTTCCAGGCCGTGGTCCCACAGCCTGATCCCCCGGTCGGCCCCCAGTGAATAGGCGAGCCGCAGCGTGTCGTCGAGCCGTTTCGGGCCAATGGCCAGCACGGTCACCTGGGCGCCGAGCCTTTCCTTGAGACGGAGCGCCTCTTCCAGGGCCGCGAGATCGGCCGGGTTGGCCACGCGCCGCAAGCCCCTCTCGCTGATGGCCGCCCCCCGCGTGATCACGCGGGCCGGGGGGCGGGGGTCGCTGGTCTCCCTGAGGAGGACGAGTATGGTAAGGTTGGTGTTGGGCATGGTTACCTCTGAATAATGTATGAAGATATCCAGGTTGCTCAAAAATGGTCAGGTCGGCGCATCCGCAGCATGCTCCGCGGAGGCGTAGCAGCGCTACGCCGCACAAGGATGCGTGCGAGGACGGCGGCGAGATGGCTGTTTTTCAGCAACCGCTTACGTCATCCGGTACGCCACCCCGAAACCGCCACGGGGATAGCTCCAGCGGATAAAGGCGTTTTTGTGGCAGACCACGTAGCAGGTGCCGCACTCCAGGCAGCCGTCGTAGACAAAGGTCATCTTCTGCTCCGCCTCGGACCAGGTGTAGCAGCGGGCCGGGCAGGAATTGGCGCAGCCTCGGTTGTCGCAGCCGGCACAGACCTGGTTGTCCAGTACGATATGGGGCTCCCGGTCGATGGTGAAGCTGGTAAAGTCGAAAATCTCATCTATGTTCATCACAATGCCCTCCACGCGGTCAGGAGGTCGGAGATGGCGTTCTTGAGGCCCACCTTCTCCTTCACCTCCCTCATGATGAGTTTCGGGATGCTGGTCTTCGGGGTGCCGTCGATGCGGTAGATGTGCTCCATCATGCTGCAGACCAGTTCCGGGTATTCGTTGTAGATCCGGTCGATGTGGAGCATCTTCGGGGCGTTCCTGAACCCCTTCAGGTCCTTCATCACCCAGCTGAGGTCGAGCCGCTCCTTGTAACGCTTGAGTGTCGTTTTGGAGAAGTCGTTCCGCTCGTGGGCCTCGACCACGGTCCTGCCGGCCAGGATGCCGGAGTGGGAGGCCAGGTTGATCCCCTCCAGGTTGACGCCGGTGGCGTTGCACAGGGCCGCGGCGTCGCCGGCGACCAGGATGCCGTTCCCCACCAGTTCCGGGATCATGTTGTAGCCACCTTCGGGGATGACATGGGCCGAGTATTCCTGCAACCTGCCCCCCCGCACCAGCTTGGCCACCTGGGGCTGCTCCAGGAAGGCGTTGAGCAGGTCGTAGGGGGTTTTGGCGCTGGTCCGCAGGCTGGCCAGGTGAAAGACCAGGCCGACGGAGAGGGAGTCGTAATTGGTGTAGAGAAAGCCGCCTCCCCGGACCCCGCCGGTACAGCCGACGAATTCGTTGGCAAATCCCTGGTCCCGGACCAGCCCGAAGCGGTCGTCGATCACCTCCCGCGGCATGTCGATGAGCGCCTTGACGCCCACCGCCATCTGTCCGGCATCGAATTTCGGTTGCCGCAACCCAGCTCTCTTGGCGATAAAGGAGAGCACACCGTCGGCGGCCACCACCACCGGCGCGATGAGTTCCCCGGCGCGGCCGGCGATCGTGACGCCGGCAATGCGCCCATCCTTGAGCACCAGGTCATCCACCATGGCGCGGGTGATCAGGGTGGCCCCGGCCTTGACCGCCTCTTCGGCCAGCCAGCGGTCGAAACGGGGGCGGAAGATCGTGTAGCCGTTGTAGGGGGCGTGATCGAAATTGACGGTTTCGTGCTGAACGTGGAAGCTCGCTTCCCCTGTCATGAAGGTGGTGCCCTTCTTGGCGATGTGACGCTCCAGCGGCGCGGCGGTCCAGAATTCGGGAACAACCTCCTCTATGGAGGCCATGCGGTGCAGGATGCCGCCGAACATGTTTTTCTCGCCCGGAAAGGTGCCCCGTTCCAGCAGCGCCACATCCAGGCCGGCCCTGGCCATGGTCAGGGCGGCAGATGAGCCGGCCGGCCCGGCGCCGACCACGATTGCCTGAAACTGCTTTTTCATGCCGCACCTCCGACACGTGTCTTGGCGCGATCCAGAAGACGCGGGAGCACCTCCTTGAGGTCGGCCACGAAGCCCTCGTCCGCGTTGGGGAAGATCGGGGCCTTGGGGTCGATGTTGATTGCGACGATACGCCGGGAGTCCTTGATCCCCCCCACGTGGTGCATGGAGCCGGAGATGCCCAGGGCCACGTAGAGCCGCGGTGTAACGGTGCGGCCGGTCTGGCCGACCATCCGTTCGAAACCGGTCCACCCCAGGTCGTACACGGGGCGGGTCACGCCGAAGGAGACGTTCAGGATGCGGCAGAGTTCCTTGAGCTGATCAAAGGTTGCGGCGGAGCATCCCTTGCCGGCGCTGAAGATCACCTCGGCCTCGCTCAGGTCCACGGTCTGGGGATCGGGCGGGATGCGGGTGATGACGCCGGCGGCCGGCCCGTCGGGCAGGGCTGCCGGACGCCAGGCGGCGACCACAGGGCTGCTGGGCCGCGCACTCGGCAGGAGCACCTGGCTCAACGAGCGGAGCGCTACGGTGATGACCAGGGGCCGGCTGGCGTCCCAGGCCTTTGCCTCGGCAATGCGTCCGCCCAGGGCCGACCGGGAGAGCCGCAGGCCGGCGCCCGTCCGCCGGGCGCCGGTTACCTCGGTCAGCAGGGCCGCGTCCAGGGCCGCCGCCATGACCGGTGCCAGGGTAGAGCCCAGGTCGTTATGGGGCAGGACAACGATAGCCGCGGACTTCTCGGCAGCCAGTTGGGCCAGGATCTTTCCCAGCAGGGCAGGGGTGTTCAGGTAACTGTCGCCGTCGGCCACGCAGATGACCTCAGGTGCGCCGTAGGCGGCAAAACCGGCCAACTGATCCCCATCGGGTGCGTTCAGGGTGATGCTGCCCCAGGAGGTATCGCTCCAGGTCGCCAGGCGCGAGCAGTAGGAGAGGAGCGCCCGGCCGGTCTCGTCCAGCTCATTGCCCGGCAGATCGACGAAGGTGAGGATTTTCCCGATACCGGCCATCAGATCTCCCTCCCGACCCGATGACCTTCCCAGATGGCCATATCGACCTTGCGGGGGGCAACGCTGTCGCCGATGCGGTACAATTCCTTCACCTTGCCCTTCAGGCTCATGTAGAGGCTGTCGTCCGCCTTCTGCCCCATGGCCAGGACAACGGTGTCGTACGGCCCCCACTCGTTCCAGACATTGGAGTAGACGTTGAATCCCTTGACCGTCTTGGCGCCGCTTTCGCCGCCAACCTCCATCACGGCGATGTCAGGTGTGAAGGTGACCCCTTTCTGGAGCAGCCGCTGGCGTGCCAGGTACAGGTCCTGGGACGGCCCCAGCTCGGCCGCGATGAACAGGCTGGAGGTGATCATGTGCACCGTCTTGCCCTGGTTGGCCAGGAACTCGGCCGTGGCCGTGGCCCGGTGGTGGCCGTCGTAGTCGATCAGGCAGACCTTGTCGCCCGCCGTCACCTCGCTGTTCAGCACCTGCCACACGTTGCATACCGCCGGGCCGTCGGCGCCGGGAACGGGATTGGCCTTGGGCCGGCTGCCGGTGGCGATGATCACCACGTCCGGCTTCTCCGCCAGGACCTGTTCCGCCGTCACCTCGACCCCCAGTTTCACCTTGGCGCCGGCCTTGTCCACCTGGTCCTTTTCGTTGCGGATGATGACGCCGAACTCGTCGCGGCCGGCCCCCTTCATGGCGGTCTGGATCTGGCCCCCCAGGTTTTCGTTCCGGTCGTAGAGCGTCACGTCATGGCCGCGCCTGCCTGACATCTTGGCGGCCCACATGCCGGCCGGTCCGCCGCCGACGATGATCACCTTTTTCTTCACCGATGCCTTTACCAGGGTGCCTTCGCCCCATTTTTTCTCCTCGCCGACCGCCGGGTTCTGGATGCACCCCAGGCTCTTGTTGACCCCCATGCGGCCGATGCACCCCTGGTTGTCGGCCACGCAGTAGCGGATGTCGTCCATCCGTCCCTCGAAGGCCTTCTTGGGGAGAAACGGATCGCAGATCAGGGCACGGCACATGCCGATCATGTCGGCTTGGCCGGCGGCCAGCACCTTCTCGGCCATGACCGGGTCGTTGATCCGGCCGGTGCAGAAGACCGGCAGCTTGATCCGCTCCCGTATGCCGGCGGCCAGGGGGATGGTGTAGCCCAGCGGGGTATGCATGGAGCCTTCCACCAGGTAGAGGTTGTAGAAGGTGGCGATGGACAGGTCGTTGAAGTCGATCAGGCCGGAGGCCTCGAAGCGGGCGCAGATCTCCTGCACCTGGGCCAGGTCCAGCCCGCCCGGGATCATCTCGTCGGCGCACATGCGGATGCCCAGGGTGAAGTCGTTGCCCACCGCCTTCCTGACCGCGGAGATGAACTGGAGCGGGGCGCGCATGCGGTTTTCCAGGGAACCGCCGTACTCGTCGGTGCGGAAGTTGGTCAGAGGCGACAGGAACTGGCGGGAGAGGCTTGAGTGGCCGAACTGGAGTTCGATCCCGTCGAAGCCCCCCTCCCGGGCATGGATGGCGCTCTTGGCGAAGTAGCGGGCAACCTCCTCGATGTCCTCGGGTTCCATCTCCTTGGGGGTCTCCCGGAAGAGCACGTCCGGCATGGGGGAGGGGGCCCAGACCGGCAGGCGCGAGATGGCGCCGTCGCACTGCTGGCCGTTATGGTTTAACTGGGCGAATATCCTGGCGTCGAACTGGTGGCAATAGTCGGTGATCTTCTTGAAGCCGGGAATCACCTCCGGATGATAGACATCGATCAGTTTTTCATAGGCCATGTCCGTCGGGTGGACGCTCATCTCCTCGGTAATGATCAGGCCCGCTCCCCCCTTGGCGCGCTCCCCCCAGTAGTACATCTGGCGTTCGCTGGGGAGGCAGTTCACCGCGAAATTGGTCAGGTGCGGCTGGAAGGAGATGCGGTTTTTTACCTCGACCGTGCCGATCTTGAGGGGTGAAAACAGATTCGGGAACATCATGGTGGTGACTCCTAAAAGGTTTTTATTGTCCGACTAGTCAGACTTGTCAGACCGGTCGGACACGTCCGACAACTTTTGCTCTCTAGGCGGCCTTGGCCAGCCTGTCGTCGGCGATGCTCGTCACGCAGCGCTCCAGGCACTCGGGATCACCGCCGTTGATGTCGTTTTTCAGATGCCAGGCAACGGCCGGGCAGCCGCCGTGGCACTGGTCGAACCGCTGGCATTCCTCGCAGGAGTGGATCCGCAGGCCGCGGAAGGATGTGTAGATCTCCGAGTCGTCCCATATCTCCTGAAAGGTCTCGGTCCGCAGCGAGCCGGCCTTGAAGCGCTCGGTCTGCAGGAATGCGCAGGGATACATGTTGCCGGTGGGGCCGACGCAGCAGGTCAACTTTGCCGCCCCGCACAGGTTGAGTCCCAGCCCCTGCCGTTCCTGGCTGGTGAGGGAAAAAAAGCTGTCTCCGGTCCGCACGTCGCCGCTCGCCGCCAGCCAGTCGGAAAAGGCCAGGAGCTGGGCCGGGGAGGGGCGCAGCGCCTCCCAGTTGTCGGCGCCGCGGCCCGAGGGGCGGAAACGGCTGACCCTGAGCGACACGCCCAGGGAACGGGCCATCTCGTGCATGGCCGGGATCTCGTCGGCGTTCTGGGCGGTCAGGACGGTATTGATGCTGGTGGGGATCCTGGTGGCTGCCAGCAGCTTGACCGCTTGGGTGGCCGCATCAAAGACCCCGGCGCCGCGGATGGCGTCGCAGGTTTCCCGTTTGGCCCCGTCCATGCTGACCTGAATGGCTACCAGGCGGCTCGTTGCCAGCCTGGCCACCCGAGCCGCATCCAGCAGGGTACCGTTGGTGGAGATGCAGGTCATGATCCCCCGGTTGTGGCAGGCGGCCAGGATCTCTTCGAAATCCGGGCGCATGAAGGGCTCGCCGCCGCCGAAATTGATCTGAAAGACGCGCGCCCGATGCACCTGCTCCACCAGGTCGAGTGCTTCGGCCGTGGTGAGCTCATCCTCGGCCGGTGTCCCGGATGAGGAGAGGCAGTGGGTGCAACGGAGGTTGCAGGCCAAAGACACCTCCCAGGTCAGGTTGACCGGGGACCTCATTCCCATTTCCACGTATCTATTGCTCACGGAGGAATCCCTTCTCCAGCAGTTGGTCGACAAACTTCGTCAATGACTTCCTCTGTACGTCCGACAACCCTTCGGGAAGTTCATCCCTGGTGCGGGACGTTTCAAAATAGTCCTCCGAAAGGAGGTTGCCGGTTGCGGCAAAGAGAAGGCGCGGTCCCCTGGAATCGTAAAACAGGAGACCGAAGCCTTCCCGCCGCACGCGGCAGGCGGGGTGCAGCCGTATGCCTGCCGCCGCCATCTCAGTACACTCCGCAGATGCCGTCGATTGCGAGCTCTTCGACCTGGATCTCTTCCAGGACGCGGGGCTCTTCACTGCACGTTGCTTCCACTACCTTTTCTGCTTCCATTTCCTTCTCCTTTCAAACCTGTCTTTTTGGCGCCGGATTTCCGAGCGCCTGTATGTGCCATGGTATTGCAACGGCAATGCCAAAAAATAAAACGCAGATTTATGACGGTATTGTATGGTTTTTACGGGTGTGTGCCCATCGGCCCTTCCGGCGCAGTGTGGAGAAAAGGGGCAGTTATGTTGAATTGGATGTTTTCGCAAAACAGGTATGGTGTCGCTATTTTCCACAACGTGTAAAATATCTACACTTTTGTCAAACCCATGTTTTGTTTTTGATTCGGGAACGGTATCTGCATTGAATTTCTCACCCCTTTTTCAAAAGGGGGCTATTTCCTGTTGCCGCACGAGAAAGGCATTACCATGCAAACAAAAAATACCCATTGTTCGTTCTGCGGCAACCGCTTTCCCGGCGGCGCCCCATGGCCGAGGACATGCCGCGCCTGCGGCAGCAAGAGCTACCTGAACCCGATTCCGGTTGTTGTCGTGCTCGTGCCAGTGGGCGAGGGGATTGTCGTGATTCGAAGGAATATCGAGCCGCAACGGGGGACCCTGACCCTCCCCGGCGGGTACATCGATCTGGGCGAAACCTGGCGGGAAGGGGCCGGGCGTGAACTGCTGGAGGAGACAGGCATCGAGGTTGCGGCGGACGGGATCAGGCTCTACGACGTCCAGAACGGCCTGGACGACACCCTGGTGATCTTCGGCCTCGCGCCGCCACAGCCGCACGGCATTCTGAAGCCGTTCTCGTCGGAGGAGACGCAGGAGGTGGTCCTGATCCACCGGCCGGTGGAGTTGGGCTTTCCCATGCACACCAGGGTTGTTGAGCGATATTTCAACGAAGCGGGATAACCAGGTCCCCCTTTAACAAAGGGGGACTCTTTGCGGAAGATTAGTGCTCGTCAGGTAATATTTTGGTTCGGATTGTCCTGTTCAGGATGATATAAGAACCCTATGAAATCCCTCCGCTCCAACATCGCCAAGCTGTACGCCTTTTCCTTCCTGCAGATGACCCTGTTCCCCATGGCCATCATCACCCTGTTCTGGAAGGATCACATCGGCCTGTCCCTGACCCGGATACTGCTGTTGCAGAGCATCATGTCCATCGTGATGGTGGCGATGGAGTATCCCACCGGCTATGTGAGCGACCGGATCGGCTACCGGGCCGCGCTCACCATCGCGTCGGTATTGGGCATGGCAGGTTGGGGGTGCTATACGCTCGCCGCCTCCTTCAGCCAGGTGCTGGGTGCCGAGATCCTGCTGGGGATATCGCTGGCCTTCATCAGCGGTTCGGACAGCGCCCTGTTGTACGAGACCCTCAAGGCGGAAGGCAAGGAGCAACTCTACGCACGTCATCAGGGGCGCATGAGCGGCTTTGCCCAGGGAGGCGAGGCCTTGGGGGCCGTATTCGCCGGTGTGCTCTACGCCCATGCGCCGCTGCTTCCCTTCATCATGCAGGTGGGGGTATGGCTGCTGGCCCTGCTGCTCACCCGCTCCCTGACCGAGCCGTTGCGGGAGATCACCTCCCCCGCCAGCCATCTGAAAGAGGCGCTGCGCTCGGCCCGGTACGCCTTTGTGGAAAACCGGCGCCTGCGGGCGCTGATCCTGCTGAATGCGGCCCTGGGGGTGGCCTCCTTCTACCCGGTCTGGCTGATCCAGCCATACATGCAGCACGGCGGCGTGCCGCTGGCCTGGTTCGGCCCGGTCTGGACCGGCGCAAACCTGTGCGTGGCGCTCTGCGCGCTGGCCAGCCATCGCGTCAGCCTGGCCATGGGGGACCGGCGCATGCTGCTGCTGTTCGTGCTGCTGGTCTGGGGGGGATATCTGGGGTTGGGAATGAGCGGCGGGGTAGGGGGCTTCCTGTTCTACTACCTGCTGACCGCCATGCGCGGCCTGCGCGGGCCCATGATGCTGAGCCACACCCATAGGGAAAGCCCGTCGAGCCACCGGGCCGGCATCCTGTCGTTGCAGTCGTTTGTATTTCGGCTGCTGTTCGCCGTCAGCGGGCCGCTGGTCGGCATGCTGGCCGATACGGTCGGGGTCAGGGCGACGTTTACCTATCTGCTGGTCGGGTTTGTGGTCGTGCTGCCGCCGCTGGCGTTTTTGTATCTCGGGAACGTACGAGGATAAGGGAAATAACGGCTTCGGAGCTAACCTGTCGCCTGCTTTTTGACGGTCCGAGTTGAGCGGCTGGTTCGACCTTTAACCTTTCGAGTATTCGTTTCTTTGACCAGCCGTAATTCCAGACGGCAGCCGAGGGCGTGGGCGTATTTTTGAAGGGTTGCGAGAGATGGGGAATGTTTTCCACCGCCGGATTCCAGACGTGCAACTGCGGACTGTGTTGTGCCGATGCGTTCGGCTACTTCCGCCTGTGTGACTCCAGCGGCTGCACGCGCTTTCAGAAACTCGTCCAGAAAAGCAAATTCCTCGTCAAGTCGGTCATATTCGGCTTTTACATCTGCGCGTTCGAGCGCGCGGGCTTTAAGTTCTTTGTGTGTGAGCATTTTTGATCTCCTTCATCCTCCGCCGCGCTATTTCAAGCTCTCTGGGTGGAGTTTTGTCCGTTTTCTTTATGAATTGGTGCAGCATTACTATCTTCTTGCCGACCATCGTGCAGTAGAACACCCGTGCAATACCTTCTGCGGCCTTAAGTCGCAATTCAAACAAGCCGTCACCCATGGCGCGGGTGTGCGGCATGCCGAGTTCCGGGCCATAGACCTCCATCCGGTCGGAATAGCGAAGGAACCGGCCAAGAAAGCCTGCCGGCATTGCAAGAATTTCTTTCTGCAGAGACTCGTTGTAGTAGGTGATTGTCCAACTCATGGAGGGATTATAGCGTATTTGCTATATTTGGTCCAGACCTTTTGTAATGATTTTCGTTCTTGTTGTTTGATCGGGGGCACGACTTCATCGCGCCGTCCGTCCTGCCGCGCTTGGTTAGCCAATTTTCGCAAGCATTTCGTCCATTATCGTTTGCCGTTTGAGCCGATCGTTCGTTACTTCGCCCATCGATTCAACAATTTCGACTGCTTTCTGGAGGGATTCAATGACAGGTTCGCCATGTTGACAAAAAGCATCAACGAGCCTTTGGCAATACGGCTCAATCTGTCGCGAGTTCAGTTTTGGTATATCCTTCCCAGCCACGATTGCTCTCACAAGCACGAGTATGTGCCATTTGAACCGCCGCATATTTTGCGGCAGAGTACTATTCGAAACTAACAGATGCAAACGGTAGAGAACTAGGCAAGCTGCATAGAACACAATCTCCCTATTATCATCAGAGAATATTGTCGGTGCCAATTCGTCGTACATCCTTTTGGGGTATTTAAAAGAGAGATCAGGGCGTTGCAAGAACATAGCAGCTACGCATTTTGCAGCAACGTGAAGGTTGAATATGCGTATGGCAGGAATGTCCCTTCCGATATACTGGCGGTCACGTCGTTCGAAGTAGAGCCTGCCGTCCAACCCCTCGTATGTATTGAAGTACTGCTCAATTTTCTTTACGACGGGCCGCAACGACAAGAACTGCGTCTCATCGACCTTGCTTTGACTATTAGTTGCCCTAACAAGTT
>DAIERH010000066.1 GCA_027346925.1 Geobacter sp. | reverse complement strand
CCCGCGCCATTTGTTCCAGCGCGTCCAGCATGCCCACCGGGCCATCACTGCAGTTAATGCCGATGACGTCGGCGCCCCATTGCTCCATCCGCCGAGCGGCCTCCGCCGCCGGTGTGCCGTCCGGGTTCAGGCCGAGGGCCTCCTTGCGGGAGAGCTTGATCTTGCCGTTCTTGTCGATGCCGATGCACTTGACCAGCACCTTGTCCCCTTCGTTGAGCACCTCGGTGACCGTCTTGACCCGTTTGGTGTCCAGTTCGGAGATGTGCACCAGGCCGTCGGTGCCCGGCATGATCTCCACAAAGGCGCCGAAGTCCATGATCTTCTTGACCGTGCCCATGTAGAGCTTGCCCTCTTCGGCCTCGTCGGTCAGGCCGCGGATCATCTGGATGGCCAGGTCGCAGGCCTCCTTGCTGGTGCTGGCGATGTTGATGCGGCCCGTATCCTCGATATCCACGGTAACGCCGGTGGTCTCGGTGATGTTGCGGATGTTCTTGCCGCCGGTGCCGATGACGTCGCGGATGCGGTCGGTCTTGATCCAGATGGTGGTGATGCGCGGGGCAAAGGGCGACATCTCGGCACGCGGTGCGGCCAGGGTCTCGGCCATCTTGCCCAAGATGAACAGCCTCCCCTCGCGGGCCTGCTGCAGGGCCTTCTTCATGATCTCCTTGGTGACGCCGCCGATCTTGATGTCCATCTGCAGGGCAGTGACCCCTTCGCTGGTTCCGGCCACCTTGAAGTCCATGTCTCCCAGGTGGTCCTCGTCGCCCAGGATGTCGGACAGGATGGCGACCTTGTCCCCTTCCTTGATCAGGCCCATGGCAATGCCCGCCACTGGTGCCTTGACCGGCACCCCGGCATCCATCAGCGACATGCAGCCGCCGCAGACCGAGGCCATGGAAGAGGAGCCGTTGCTCTCCAGGGTCTCGGAGACGACGCGGATGGTGTAGGGGAAATCGTCATGGCTGGGGATGACCGCCGACAAGGCCCGCTCGGCCAGCATGCCGTGGCCGATCTCGCGACGGCCCGGAGCAAGGCGGAAACTGGTTTCGCCCACGGAGAACGGGGGGAAGTTGTAGTGCAAAAGGAAGCGCTTGCGTGATTCGCCGTACAGGGAATCGATGCGCTGCTCGTCGCTGGAGGTGCCCAGTGTGGCGGCCACAAGGGCCTGGGTCTCGCCGCGGGTGAACAGGGCCGAACCGTGGACGCGGGGCAGAAGGCCCGCCTCGGTGGAGATGGGGCGGATGGTGACGGTGTCGCGGCCGTCGATACGGATGCCGGTCTCCAGGACATCGGCCCGGACCCGCTCATATTCGAAATCGCCCAGAAAAGCCTTGATCTGCTTGGTCTTGCCTTCGTACTCGTCCTTGAGCGCGCCGATGGTCTCTTCGGTGATCAGGTCGATCTGGTTGTGGCGCTCCTGCTTGGACTTGATCTTGACCGCCTCACCGATACGGTTGTAGGCCAGTTCGCGTACCCTGGCCAGCAGGGCCTCGTCCACTGCCGGGGGCGCTACTTCGCGCTTGGGGACACCGGCCAGTTTCTTCAGCTCTTCCTGGGCCTCAAGCACCGGCTGGACCGAGGCGTGGCCGAAGAAGATGGCCTCCAGCATATCCTCCTCGGAGACGAACTTCGCCTCCCCCTCCACCATGATGACCGCATCGCGACTGGCCGCCACGACGATCTCCATGTCGCTCTGCTCCAGTTCCTCCGCGGTGGGGTTGGCAATCAGGCGGCCCTCCACCCGGCCGACCTTGACGCCGGCGATAGGCCCCTGGAAGGGGATGTCGGACACCTCCAGGGCGGCCGAGGCGCCCAGCATGGACAGGATGCGCGGGTCGTTGTCCTTGTCGGCCGACACCACGGTTGCCATGATCTGGGTGTCGTTGAGGAAGCTCTCCGGGAAGAGCGGGCGGATCGGCCGGTCGATCAGCCGGCAGGTAAGGGTCTCGTTATCGGAGGGACGCGCCTCGCGCTTGAAAAAGCCGCCAGGAATCTTGCCGCCGGCATAGGCCTTCTCGGTGTAATTGACGGTAAGGGGGAAGAAGTCCTGCCCCTCCTTGGCTTCTTTTTGCGCCACGGCCGTGACCAGCACCATGGTGTCGCCGCTCTTCACCATCACCGCGCCGTTGGCCTGCTTGGCAAACTTGCCGGTGGAAATGGTGACGGTCTTGCCGCCGAACCCTACGTTCACAACGTGTTCCATATACAATTCTCCTTATGGTTGCGTTGGGGCCGTCGCTACAACTTCCTTTTGAGTTCTTGGAGTCTTAGAGTTCAAGGAGTTCTTGGAGTTCATAAATTCTTCAACTCTATAAACTCTCTGAACTCATAAAACTCTAAAGGAAGTTCTACCCACGTCCCCAACAAAAAAATAAAAGGGCCAAAAAAGCCCTCTTTCAAAAAACGAGCATACGAGAAACGGAAACGGCAATATACCCACACGGGCGGGTATATTGCCCTCCATTACCTGCGTATGCCGAGTCGCTCGATGACCTTCTTGTACCTGTCCAGCTCCTTGCCTTTGAGGTAGTCCAGAAGGCGCCTCCTCTGGCCGACGAGTTTCAGAAGCCCTCTCCGGCTGTGGTGGTCCTTTTTGTGAATCTTGAAGTGCTCGGTGAGATAGGTGATCCGCTCGGTGAGAATTGCGATCTGCACCTCCGGAGAACCTGTGTCGCTGTCATGGGATTTGAACGCGTTGATGATTTCCTGTTTCTTTTCGGTTGCCAGCACTGCCAACACCTCCTTTCGTGTATCTGTGTATCCACACAGTTTTCCAAGATACCGTGAGCTAAATTTTATAACACATGACCAGAACCTTGTAAAGCAATAAGCTTACACCTGGATCCGTGACGCCTGGAGGGCGTAACGAGCAAAATGACGGCGTCAATCGCCAGCCGTGCCGCTCCATGCCGCCCGTGTCGAGTGATCGGCGCCCATGTCGTGAATCAGGCCTGAAACGTCACGCAAAGACCCGCTTTACGACGATGCGGGGGCAGGTGCCGGCCATTGGCACGAGCTGTCCGACCGCCACCAGTTCTCCGCCATGGGAAAGCCGCGCCAACTCCGGTCGGCCGCAGACCACGGGCTGGGCCAAACCCGTGTCCTCCCACTGGGGGGACCTGCCGTGGCGGACCTTGATCAGGCCGTCGCCGGCAAGGGGGATGTCCGTCAGGTGATCGAGTGCCGCGTACGGGGAAACGCACAGCTGCTCGATGCTTCCGTCGGCTGTTGCCTCTTCGAGCTGTCCGAGGGTGACGGCCGCCGCAATGGCGAACGGCCCGCTGGCTGTCCTGCGCAGTTCCTGCAGGGTCGCGCCACACCCCAACGCGGCTCCGATGTCGTCCGCCAGGGAGCGCACATAGGTCCCGCGGGAGCAGGTCACGCCGATGGCGACCAACGGGGGCTCGAAGGAGCTCAGCTCAAGGGAATGGATCTCGACGCGGCGCGGTGGCCGTTCCACCTCCACCCCCTGGCGGGCCAGCTTGTAGAGCGGCTGGCCGCCCTGCTTGATGGCCGAATACATGGGAGGGATCTGACTGATGGTGCCGGTGAATCGTGCCAGGGTTGCCGCACATTGCGCTTTGCAGACCGAAGACCAGTTCGCCTCACGGAGCACGCTTCCGGTGATGTCCAGGGTATCGGTGGCAACCCCGAGCCGCAGCAGCGCCTCGTAGCGCTTGACCCCTTCGTCCAGGAACGGGATGACCTTGGTTCCCTCGTTGACCGCCACGGGCAACACCCCGGTGGCAAAGGGATCGAGGGTGCCGGTATGGCCCACCTTGCGGGTGCCGAGGATGCGGCGCACCCGGCTCACCACGTCGTGGGAGGTGATGCCGGCCGGTTTGTCGATGATGATGAAACCGTTGATCAAAGGGTGGATTCCACGAGGCCGTAGACCTTGGACTTGACCTCGTCGAGGGTGCCGTCCACCGTGCAGCCGGCGGCGTTGTGATGACCGCCGCCGCCGAGGCCGGCGGCAAAGGCGGCCACATTGACCTTGCCCTTGGAGCGGAAGCCGACCTTGTATCTGCGCTCATCCACCTGGCGGAAGAAGATGGCCACCTCCACCCCGCGGATGGAACGGGGATAATTGACGAATCCGTCCGTCAACTCGGCGTCGGCGCCGGACCGGGCGTACATGTCGAGGGTGACGGTCACCGAAGCGGCCTGCCCCTCCTTGATCACCTCCAGGGTGGGCAGGGTCAGGGCCAGGAGTTCCAGGCGCCTGCGCGGCTGATTCTCGTAGAGCTTCTCGGCCACATCCCAGGCATTCACGCCGCAGGCGATCATCTGGCCGGCAATGGAGAAAGCCTCGCGATTGGAGTTGGAATAGCGGAACGAACCGGTATCGGTGATGATGGCCACATACAGGCAGAGGGCTGTTTCAAAATTGAACTCAAAGCCGAGGGCCGCGGCTATGCGGTACACCAGCACGCCGGTGGCGGCGGCGGTGGAATCGATCAGGTTAAAGGCGCCGAACTGTTCGCACCCCAGGTGGTGGTCCAGGTTGACGAGCGTCCCGATGCGCGTGAAGGCGCAGAACTCCGCGCCTGCCCGGCGCAACTCGCCGATGTCCAGCACAAAGGCCACATCGAATTTTTGGTCGGGGATATGGGCCTGGACGCTGTCGGCGCCAGGCAGGAAGGCGTACAGTTCGGGGACCGGGTCCTGCAGATGGACGCAGACCTCCTTGCCGATCCCGCGCAAAAACGACGCCAGCGCCAGCGAGGACCCGACGGCATCGCCGTCCGGCCCCTCGTGGGAGGTCACCAGAAAGGACCTGTTACGGCCTATTTCACGTACTATGCTTTGAATCGTCTCCGTCATGCCCCGCGTCGATCTCCCTGAGGATAGAGTCAATCCGGCCGCCGTACTCCTGCGAATGGTCGTACTTGAACACGAGATCTGGCACGTAGCGCATGGTCAGGACCCGGCCCAGCTCCTTGCGGATGTAGCCCTTGGCGCTGTTGAGCCCGGCCTCGCTGCTTTTCTTGGCCTGGTCGTCGCCGATCACCGTGAAGAAGACGCGCCCCAGGTGCAGGTCGTCGGTCACCTCCACCGCGGTGATGGTGACGAACCCGATGCGGGGGTCGTTCAGCCCCCTGGCCAGGATGGACGAGATGGTCTCATGGATGGTCTCGGCGACCTTTTCGGAACGTTTGTGTTGCATATAGTACGTGTATTCTCTCCAGAAACGAGGATTTTTTCGTCCTGGCAAGGCTGTCGAGGGATTGCGCGGAGGCGTAGCAGCGCTACGCCGCACAAGTAAGACCGAAGACTTACGCAGCCAGGGCGGAAAAAGACCGTTTCTATAGTTTGGTGGCGATCTTCTCGATCTCGAAGGCCTCGATGATGTCGCCCTGCTTGATGTCGTTGTAGTTCTCCAGGCCGATGCCGCACTCGTAGCCGCTGGCCACCTCTTTCTGATCGTCCTTGAAGCGGCGCAGGGAGGACATCTTGCCCTCGTAGACCACCACGTTGTCGCGCAGGAGCCGCACCTGGGCGTTGCGCAGCATCTTGCCGTCCAGGACGTAACAGCCGGCCACGTTGCCGACCTTGGGCACCGAGAAGACTTCGCGGATCTCGGACCGGCCCAGGTATTTCTCCTTGAGGGTCGGCGCCAGGAGCCCTTCCATGGCTTTCTTCACGTCCTCGACCGCATCGTAGATGATGCTGTACAGGCGGATATCCACCCCTTCCTTCTCCGCCAGTGCCTGGGCCTTGACCTCGGGTCTGACGCTGAAGCCGATGATGATGGCGTTACTGGCAGCGGCCAGGTTGACGTCGGTCTCGGTGACCGCGCCGACCGCCGAGTGGATGACGTTGAGCCGCACCGCATCGGTGGAGAGCTTGCGCAGCGCCTCGCCCACCGCCTCGACCGAGCCCTGCACATCGCCCTTGACGATGACGTTCAGGTCCTTGACCTCGCCGCTCTGGATGCGCTTGTACAGGTCCTCCAGGGACAGCTTGGTGTGCTTGGCCAGCTCCACCTCGCGCTGCTTGATCTGGCGCAGGGTGGCGATCTCCTTGGCCTGCTTCTCGTCCTTCATGGCCACGAAGACATCCCCGGCATCGGGCACCCCGGAGAGGCCGATCAACTCGACCGGCATGGAGGGGCCGGCCTCGATCACCTTGTCGCCCCGGTCGTTCTGCATGGCCCTGACGCGTCCCGAGTGGATGCCGACCACGCAGTAGTCGCCGTTCTTGAGTGTGCCCTCCTGGACCAGCACCGTGGCCACGGGGCCGCGCCCCTTGTCCAGCTTGGCCTCCACAACGGTCCCCTTGGCCAGCTTGTTGGGATTGGCCTTGAGATCCATCACGTCGGCCTGGAGCAGCACCATCTCCAGGAGTTCCTCCAGGTTGAGCCGTTTCTTGGCCGACACCTCCACCATGGTGGTGTCGCCGCCCCAATCGGAGGACTGCAGGCCGAACTCCGTCAGCTCCTGTTTGACCCGGTCCGGTTTGGCATCGGGCTTGTCGATCTTGTTGATGGCCACGATGATCGGCACGCCGGCCGCCTTGGAGTGGTTGATGGCCTCGCGGGTCTGGGGCATGACCCCGTCGTCGGCGGCCACCACCAGGATGACGATGTCGGTCACCTTGGCGCCGCGGGCTCGCATGGCGGTGAAGGCCTCGTGGCCCGGCGTATCCAGGAAGGTGATCTTGCGGCCGTTCAATTCCACGTCATAGGCACCGATGTGCTGCGTGATGCCGCCCGCCTCGCCGGCAATGACGTTGGCCTCGCGGATGGCGTCCAGCAGCGAGGTCTTGCCGTGATCGACGTGACCCATGATGGTTACCACCGGCGACCGCTTTTCCAGGGTTTCCGGCGCATCGGGCTGGGACTCGATGATCTCGTCCAGATCGACCGCCACGTTTTCCACCTCATAGCCGTACTCGGACGACAGGATGACGGCGGTCTCGAAATCGAGCGGATGGTTGATGGTCACCATCATGCCCATCTTCATCAGGGACCTGATCAGGTCGTTGGCCTTGATCCCCATGCGCTTGGCCAGCTCGCCCACGCTGATGGTCTCGGAGATCCTGATGATGCGCTTGATGGCCTTGGGAACCGTGATCTCGGTCTTTCTGGTCTCGGGCGCACGCTCCTTGCCCTTCTTCCTGGGCCCCTTGTAGGGCATGTCGAAGACCCGCTCACGTTTCTCGATGATCTCGTTTTTGCGCGGTTGTTCCTTCTTCTTTGCGGCAGGAGCGCCCTTCTTGCCTCCCTTGCCGGCATCGGCATAGCCGCCTGGACCCTTGCCGCCTGGACCCTTGCGGCGGTCTTCCCCGGCCGGGGGTGCCGCCGGAGCAAGCTGCACCTGCTTCATGCGGGAGCGGTCCGGCTCGGCGCCAGCACCGGCGGGAGCGGGCCGTCTCTGCCCCGGCTCGCCCGGACGGGCAGCGGGAGGTTGCGACGGCGCGGGACGGGGCGATGTGGGACGGGGCGCACCGGGGCGTGCCGGTGGCTCCCCGGTCTCCCTGGGAACCACGCGGGTGGGCCTGCTGGTGACTCCGGGGATCTCCATCCGCCCCAGGATACGGGCCTGATTGGGACCCGGTTTTACCGGCTCGACAGGCGCCTTGGGCACCTCGACCGGCGCAGGTTCAGGGGGGAGGGCCGCCTGGGGGGGCTCTCCAACAACCGGCTTTTCGGGGGCAGCCGGCGCGACAGGGGCAACCGCCTCAACAGGCTTGACCTCCAGCGGCTCTTCCTTGACCGCCGGCGCCTCTTCGACTTCCGGTGCAGGGGCGGCCTTGGCGCGGCGACGAATGATATTCGTGGTAACCCTCACCTCTTCGGTGCCGCTTTCCTTCGGTTGAGGCGGCGTCAGCCTGGCAACGACGTCTTCCTCGACCAGAGAGGTGGCTGTCTTGGCTTCAACGCCGATATCCTTCAGTCTGGCCAGAACCTCGCGGGTCTCCAGCCCCAGCTTTTCAGCCAGATTACTCACTCGTATCTTACTCATAAAACCTGCACCTCCCCCAGGAAGTTTCTATATCGTTCGATCATTGTGGCAAGCTGTTTCACGAACCCGCCGGGTCTCACCGCAACCGCGCTGCGAGGCGCCTTGCCGAGTATTGCTCCAAAATCATCCTTTGTCATGACCCGTAGCCGGGGTATGCGGTGAACATCGGCCAGCGTCTCGATCCGCTCGCCTATGGCCTCCGAAACATCCGTTGCCACAAGGACCAGTCCCGGCTTGTTGGCGCCGCGAATGGCATCGCTGACCAGCGAGCCTCCCGACACGATCTTACCGGCCCGATTGGCCAGCCCGAGGCAGCCCAGGACGCGATCACGCATCAGGCGCCGCACCAGGGCGACCATCTCCTCGGCGGGAGCCGCGATCACCTCACGCTTGAAGGCGCGGCCGAACTGGCGCTGCCGGCACGCCGCGGCGAGGCAGGCGGGGCTGAGGCAGGTATATGCCCCCCGCCCGGGCAATTTCCCGTCCAGATCGGGAACCACCTCGCCCTGGGGCGACAGCACGAAACGAAGCAGATCGCCCTTGTCCCGTGGCTCACGGCAGCCAAGGCAACTCCGTTGCGGCGTTTCATGTTGTATCTGCCGCGGCATTACCGTTGGCTACTCCTCCGGCTTTTCTGCAGCAGGCTCGGCAACGGCCTCAACAACGGCCTCACCGCCGGCCTCGATCCCGGTTTCAACGCCGGCTTCGGTGTCGGCCTCCGTCTCCTCGGGGGCTGCCTCCGCTTCGGTGCCGTCAAAGGAGGCGTACTCCTGCAACTCGGCCTCGGCGGCCTTGGATTCGCTCTTGATGTCGATGCGGCAACCGGTCAGGCGGGCAGCCAGGCTGACGTTCTGTCCGCGCTTGCCGATGGCCAGGGAAAGCTGGTCATCGGCCACCACCACCTCAAGGGTGCGGTTTTCCTCGTCCACGAACACCTTGGAGACCTGGGCCGGCGACAGGGCATTGCAGGCAAAACGGGCGATGTCCTCGGACCAGGGGATGATGTCGATCTTCTCGCCGCGCAGCTCGGAGACCACGTTCTGGACCCGGGCGCCGCGCATGCCGACACAGGCACCCACCGGATCCACGTCCGAGTCGTTGGACGACACGGCGATCTTGGCGCGGCTGCCGGGATCGCGCACAATGGCGTTGATCTCCACGATCCCCTCGGCGATCTCGGGAACCTCGGCCTCGAACAGCTTGGCCAGCATGCTGGGATGGGTGCGGGACAGGATGATCTGGGGCCCCTTGGTGGTCATGCGGATCTCGGTGATAATGGCCCGGAGACGGTCGCCGGGACGGTAGACCTCGCGCGGCATCTGCTCCTTGGAGGGGAGCACCGCCTCGGCCCTTCCCAGGTCCACCAGCAGGTCGCCCTTTTCGAAGCGCCGCACCATGCCGGTGATGATCTCCCACTGGCGGTCGCTGTACTCGTTGAAGATCGTCTCCCGTTCCGCCTCGCGCACCTTCTGGATGATGACCTGCTTGGCGGTCTGGGCCGCGATGCGGCTGAAGCCGCTGGCGTCGAGCTTCTCGCCCAGCGAGTCGCCGATCTCCACGTCCGGGTCGATCTCGCGGGCCTCCTCCAGATCGATCTCCTTGTAGGAGTCCTGCACCTCGTCAACCACGGTCACGAACTCGAACAGCTCCACCTCGCCGGTGTCCGGGTTGTAGCGTGCCTCAAGATCACGGGTATTGCGGTACTTCTTGTTGGCCGCGGTCAACACCGCCTGTTCCATGGCCTCCAGTACCACCTGCCGGTCGATCCCCTTTTCCTTGACGATCTGCTCAATGGCATGTTTGATGCTGATTGTCGTTTCCACGGTTGCTTCTCCTTGCCGACTCATATAGAAATCAGTTTTTTTCGTCTAAAACTCGAACTCCAGGTTTGCCTTGGCCACCCGCTCCAGCGGGATGGCCGCGGTCTGCCCCTCGGTCAGCCTCATCCTGACCACACCGTCGGTGAGTCCTTCCAGGGTACCGAGAAAGGTCTTGCGCTTGTTGCCGTCATCGTCGCAGAAGGGCTCGTAGGTGCGGACCTTGATCAGCCGGCCCGTGAAGCGCTCGTAATCCGCCGGGGTCTTGAGCGGGCGGTCGAGCCCCGGAGAGGAGACCTCCAGGTTGTAGGCGCAGGGGATGAAGTCCTCCACGTCCAGAACCAGCGACAGCTCGCGGCTGACGTCGGCGCAGTCGTCCAGGGTGACGCCCCCCTCCTTGTCGATGAACAGGCGGAGTATCGCCTCCCTGCCGCTGCGCTTGAACTCGATCTCAACCAGTTCCAGCCGGAGCGCGTCGAGGATCGGTTGGGCGATGGCGCTTACCCGCTCGCAGATGTCGTCCTTGTGCAGTGCCATAACCATTTTTTCCGAAAAAAGAAATAAAAAAAGCGAGCCTTGCGAGCTCACTTTTCAAGTGAACATAAATTTTATGGTTTTTTATCATGTCAGTCCGGAAAAAGCAACCATTTTTTCAGGGGATTTTTTCATAAATTCCCCCATCCCTCGCCGGGAGTCGGTTCTTTTCGCCGCAAAGCGGATTGAGCCGCCGATCCCTCTGCTTTACTGGAAAATAATGGCCGATTCCCCCTCGGTGTAGACCTGGATGGAGAGCTTGTCCTTCTGCACGATAACGTCGTTGAACTTCAGGTCCTTTATGTCCCCCTTCAGGAACACGTGGTCCACCAGCGGCACATGGGCCAGGGCCTTCCCGGCCATCCGGCGGGA
>DAIERH010000065.1 GCA_027346925.1 Geobacter sp. | reverse complement strand
CGCCATCAACCCCCGAATGGTGCGCGGCCTGGATTACTACACCCGTACCACTTTCGAGATGGTTACCGGGCTGTTGGGTTCCCAGTCCGCGGTGGCGGCCGGTGGACGCTACGACGGGCTGATCTCCCAGTTGGGCGGCCCGGCCATCCCCGGCATCGGCTTTGCCATGGGGGTGGAGCGGGTGGCGCTGCTCCTGGGTAAGCAGGAGTTCGGCCGCCGGCCCGACCTGTTCATTGCCACCATGGGGGCAGGGGAGCGCGCCTACGCCTTCCGTCTGTTGCACGACCTGCTGGCCCTGGGGGTGCGGGTGGAGATGGATTACGAGGGCAAGAGCCTGAAGAGCCAGATGCGCCGGGCCGACAAGCTGGGGGCCCGCTACAGCGTGGTCATCGGCGGCAACGAGGTGGCATCGGCCAGGGCCGCCTTCAAGCACATGGCGGACGGGACCCAGATCGAGGCCCCGCTGGCGGCGGATGCGATCCGAAACCTCGTCGGCCGGTTGGCGGCAGAGCAGGGGGGGGATAGGACATGACCTTGTGGAAAACACGGACCACCCTGGAGCAGCTCACGGAGAGCTCGAGGGATACCCTGATGGAGCACCTCGGGATCGAATATATGGAGATCGGCGACGATTTTCTGAAGGCCAGGATGCCGGTCGATACCAGGACAAAACAGCCGGCCGGTCTTCTCCACGGCGGGGCTTCGGCCGCACTGGCCGAGACCTTGGGGAGTATCGCGGCGGGGTTGTGCGTGGACAGGGAAACCAAGACGATTGTGGGGCTGGAAATAAACGCAAATCACATCCGTCCGGTAACCGACGGCTGGGTGACGGGTGTGGCGACGCCGATCCATGTGGGAAACACGACGCAACTCTGGGACATCAGGATCTACAACGAACAGGAAAAGCTCGTGTGCGTTTCCCGGCTCACCGTGGCAAACATAGACAAAAAGCCTGTCGCCGCCCCCTGATGACCGCACCTTAGAACGGGATGGTTATCCGGCTCATCACCAGCACACCCTCCGTGGTGTTCCGGGTGTAGACGTCCTTCAGCACGGCTAGCGAAACCTTTGTCTTCGGGCTCACCACGTAATCTACCTCGCCACCGGCGGCCAGCTTCACCAAGCCGCTGTCCGCCAGCGTCTGCCCCGCTTTTTTGTTGTCATTGCCACTGCAAAAGGTGAAGGATGGCCCGGCACGCAGACCATCCACCACCTTATAGGTCACCAGGCCTTCGGTGCTGAATTCGTTTCCCGGCGTCAGATCGCTGTCCGGGTTCCTCAGGCGCACCGAGTATTTCAGCAGCCAATCCACGGAAAACTTGTCGAAGAGCTTGAAGAAGTACACCTCGGCCATGATGTCGGTCTGGCCATCGCCGAAATTGACGGCGCGGTTCTTGTCGAAATTCCCGGTGGGCAGCTTGACCGCCAGTGCCGGCAGGATGGTGATCCACTCGACCGGCAGGAAATACCCGCCCCTGAGTTGAATGTCACCCAAGCCCCAATCCTTGCCGCGGGCAGCACCTACTTCCATCTGGCCGACCGGGATGAGTGCGTTCAACAGCAGGTCACCGCGGTAATAGGTGCCGCCGGTATAGAGGCCGTATTTGTCCAGACCCAGATTGGACGTAACCGCATGGCCGTTCCTGTCGCTCATGGTGTCGGCGGTGTACCAGTAGGGATAGAGCATCAGGTAAAAGCCTTCGTCGAGTTTCGCGGCCGTGGCGAAGTTGATCGCATCTGCAGCCAGGGGAAGGGCCGCTATGGCAAGCAGAAGGACGAGTAATTGCAAAATAACGAGCAGATACCCGTTGGCATTGCGCTTCCGTCCAGTCAGGAATCTGGTGCGGAAAGACAGGATCGTGAGCATGTGGTCCCCTTTTCGCCGTACTTTAATGAATAATTCCATCCAGTGTCAATTAAACATCCGTTTGATGCGGACACGTAAAATCTGTTGACCTTCCGAAGGTTTCAGCGGAATAATGCCGCAAGCGTCACCGGACACCCTATACATGCCTTTCTACTATACCCCGTACATCATCCTGCCGTTCCTCTCGGCTGCCGTCAATGCCGGGCTGGCGGCCTTCGCCCTGCGACGGCGGCACGTACCGGCCGCACAGGTGTCGTTCTGGCTTATGCTCGGCATGGCCGGCTGGTCCCTGGCCTACACCCTCAGCATCACCTCCACCTCCCTGGCCGTCAAGATTCTCTGTTACAAGTTCGGGACGACGTTCGCCTGCATCCTTGCCCCCTCCCTGCTGGCCCTGGCCCTGGAATCCGTGGGACTCGGCCGGTGGCTGACCCGGTCACGGCTGCTGTTGGTGATCGCCTTTCCGTTCATTATGTTGATCCTGGCCTGGACCAGCGAGTTCCATTCACTGGCGCGTTACGGTTTTTACCTGTACACGAGCGGTCCGCTGCTGCTGCTCGGCTATAACCAGGGACCACTTTTCACTCTGTTCATCTTCTATCTCCGTTGCATTTGCGCGGTCGCGGTGGCAATCTTTATTTCCGGGTTCTGGAGGACACCGCGCAGCGAATGGCCGCGTTTCATCCTGATGATATCCGCGACCATGAGCTCCCTGGTGGTGAAGATCGTTCTGTTGACCCCCGTGAGGGGATTTGACACGACAACCTCGGCATTCCTGGCGAGCGGGATCTTCTACTCCGTTGCCGTATTCCGCAACCGGCTGCTCGACCTTGTGCCCATCGCCCGCCAAACCCTTTTCGAGATGCTGGTCGAGCCGGTGCTGGTGTTCGACAGGGAGGGCCGGCTTGCCACCGCCAACCTTGCTGCCCGCGAGTTGTTCCTGCTGCCGAAAAATTCCGGCGGCACACCGGCGACGACAATCCTTGCGCCGTATCCCCAGTTTAAATCACTCGTGGCGGACAGCACGGATGTCCTGGACGGTTATGTGCTGGATAACGGGCCCTTGAACAGGTCATGGCATATTACCAAGTCGCGCATCGAGTCTGGCGACAACCCGCATGGCTGGATCATTGCCATGCGGGACATTACCATGCTGCACCATGCGCAGCACGAACTCAGATACAGTGAAGAGCGGTTCAGGGCCTTGGCCGAGAACCTGGCCGACACCATCTGGCAGATGGACAAGGATCTCCGTTTCAGCTACGTCAGCAGCGCCGATCAAACCATGCGCGGCTTTGCCCCCAGGGAGGTCATCGGGCGTTCGGTCTACGATATCCTCACCGACGCTGACGCGGAAGTGATGCGCCGGCTCAACAAGGAGCGCATTGATCAGGAACGGCGGGGAATCCGCACCGGGACGATGCGCTATGAAGTTCAGCTGAAACGCAAGGACAAAAGCCTGGTCTGGACCGAAATCAGTTCCAATCCCCTGCGTGACGCCGATGGCGTCATTACCAGCTACATCGGCTCCTGCCGGGATATCTCCGAACGCAAACAGGCCGAAGAAAAGCTGTTGGCAGAGAAGCGAAAGCTCGAAGAGGCCCTTGACCGCTTGCGGGCAACCGAAACCCAGCTCACGGAACTCAACCAGACCCTGACGCAGCAGGTGGAACAGGAGATGGAGAAGCGCCTGGCCCACGAACGGATGTTGGCACGCAATGCCCGTCTGGCGGCCATGGGAGAGATGATCGGCGCCATTGCCCATCAGTGGCGCCAACCGCTGGCCACGATCGGAGCCACTATCCAGAGTGTCAGAATGGCATGGGAAAGACAGCGCCTGGACGGCGCCTTCATGGAACGGGTCGAGGCAGATGTCCAAAAGCAGCTGTATTACATGTCCGATACCATTGAGGAGTTCAGGAACTTTTTCCAGCCGGAAAAAGAGAGCGAACGTTTCGTCGTCAGCGACAAGCTCAATGATGTGGTCCTGTTGGTGGGAGCGCAATTTGCCAACTCGGGCATCAGCCTGAGGGTGATGGACAATTCCACGGGGCGGATCGAGGTCAACGGCTATCCCAACGAGTTCAAGCAGGCGGTGCTCAACCTGGTCAGCAACTCCCGTGATGCGATCCTCGAACGTCGCCTGAAGGCATCACAGTTCGATGCAGTACCCAAAGAGGACGACAAGATTCTGTTGCTTGTGTCGGACAACGGGGACAGGGTGATTGTCGAGGTGTGGGACAATGGCTGCGGCATCCCCGAAGGGATTGCCGACAAGGTGTTTGACCCGTATTTCACCACCAAGGCCAATGGAACGGGCACCGGCATCGGTCTGTACATGTCGCGCCTGATCATCGAGGAGAGCATGGGGGGGCATCTCGATTTTCAGAGCAGCCCCGATGGGACGGTATTCAGGATAACATTGAACGTGAGCTGACAGGGGAGAAACAATGACACAGAACAACGAGATGCTGCACCTCAGCGTCCTGTATGTGGAAGATGAACCCTTCTTGCGGGAACGCATCCGCATCGTGCTGGACATGCACTTCGACAGGGTGCTTTCCGCCTGCAACGGGCAGGAAGGGCTGGATATGTTCACCAGGGAGCGCCCCGACATCGTGGTCAGTGACATCCAAATGCCGGAAATGGACGGATTGGAGATGGTGGAGCGCATCAGGATGATGGCGCCGGACACCCCTGTCATCATCTGCACCGCTTTCAGCGAGACAGCCTATCTCCTCAAGGCCATCGAGCTGGGCGTTTCCGCGTATGTCCGCAAACCGCTGGATTGCAGGCAACTCGTCGAGATCATTACCCGGGCAGCAACGCCGCTCATGCAACGGATCGAACTGGAACGCGTGCGGCAACGGGAGCAGGCGTCGCTTGAACATGTTCTCGGAGGGAGCCCCGCAATCCAGGAGGTCATCCGCCAGGTTCAACACATCGCGGAAACCGACTTCTCGATCATCCTCCAGGGGGAGACCGGTGTGGGCAAATCACACCTAGCCTCACTGATCCACGGCATGGGACCCCGCACCAATGCCCCCTTTATCCCGGTACCCCTCGGCTCCATACCCGAGTCCCTGGTGGAGAGCGAACTGTTCGGACATGTCCGGGGGGCGTTCACCGGCGCGGTCAGGACGCGCCGGGGGCTTTTCGAGGCAGCCAACGGCGGCACCCTGTTTCTCGACGACGTGGACTGCGCACCGCCGGCGATCCAGGCCAAGCTCCTGCGCGCAGTCGAGGACAAGCGATTCTATCCGGTGGGAAGCACGGTTTCCGTGGATGTGGATATTCGCATCATCGCCGCCAGCAACCGCGATCTTCTGGGCGAGACCCGCGAGGGGCGTTTCCGGGGGGATTTCTACTACCGTCTCAGCGACCTGGTGATCACGATACCGCCCCTCAGGGAGCGGAGCGGGGATATCCCCGCCCTGGCGCGCATGTTCCTGCGCGAGGCAGCCCTGGAACTGAACAAGACCCCTCCCCACATCCCCGAAGAGGTGTTGATGGCGCTCAGGCAGCACCCATGGCCTGGCAATGTGCGTGAACTCAAAAGCTCCATGAAGCGCGCCGCCCTGTTTGCCGGGGAAACGCTCACCTTTGAATGCCTTTCCCGCATCCTCACCGTGGCCGACTCCGTGACCACCACCAGTTATCAACGCCCCCTGACCCTTGACCAGATGGAGCAGCAGGCCGTCAGGCAGGCACTGGAGGCGACCGGCGGTAAAAAGATGGAGGCCGCCCGCCTGCTCGACGTGGAATACCGCCGTTTCAAGCGCATGCTGGAGAAATATGGACTGTAACCCCGCCATTTCGGTTCCCCTCCCTGAGATCCATTTTGAACTTTAAGCCATACTGGCTAGTTACCTCTTGTAGTACATATCCATTTTGGATACTACCGTTCCGAATATCTTATGAAATATTCCTTTGAATTCATCATGTTATGATTGTGGCATGTTTAATGCTATTAGATTTGGCTTAATGAAAGCCCTGCGGCGACAAAGCACGCTCTTCTCTCAAACAGCGTTGCTCATGGACTTGCCGATTGTCCCATGAGGGGACGCCTGTCCTTATAGTGGGCATTCCCGGCAAAGCCGGCTGATCACCAATTTGACTGTAACATTATGAAATATAGCATATAAATATTTTGGCATCCGTCATGCTAACCAAGATGTGAATAATTGAATCCTGTCCATATTCAGGACATGGTTGGGGATGGCAATCATGACACAGGCATGTGGTAGTGCTCATGACTATGAGCTTGAGGGGACCGGATATCTGGAACCGTTGTTCATAGGGGAGCAGACTCAGATAATCACAGTCATGGTGGTCTCCCTCACGGAGGTCGCCACCTTTGCCGACGACAAAAAGGTGGCGAATTACCGCGCCCTGTTCGCGTATGCGGATCTGATAGGTACGATTGTCAGGGAAAACAACGGGAGCTTGCTGCATACCGTAGCAGGCTGCATCACGGCCTGTTTCGAGGGGGCGCAGGATGCCCTCCGGGCCGCTGTGCGGATACAGGCCGTCATGGACGAGCGCAATCTGCATGATATTCAGTCAGACCCCATTCTGGCGCGAATCGGCCTGCATACGGGACACGAAAAGGGCGCTTGGCAGGAGGATCCCACCAGGAACACGGCTACCGTGGCGGAATACTGCGAGTCACTGGCCCACGGCGGCGAAATCGTTCTTACCGGGGAAACCATGAACAGTCTGCACGACAGGGGCAGGATCGGCAGCCTGTTCATGAAGACCGTGACGCTGCGGGAAAGTTCCCCCCATGTGTTCACGCTCTACCAGGTTGTCTGGAATCCCACGGAAGTCGAGGTTGTCAGGAATGCATCTGTGACGGAGTCAAAAAGTTGGCTGCTGCTGGGTAAAAAACTGGTGGCCGGCCTGCTCGTCGTGATCTGTTACCTCGGCCTCAAGATGCTGGGGGACGTGAAGCAGCTTCATCCCCAGAAAAGCCGCACCATTGATCAGCATGTCAACCTGCCGGTGGGACGGGGGTAAGACGGCTGCATGAACCGTGGGGTTTCAACAGCACCGACGAAGCATTCCCGGATCCGCGATGGGGAATGGTCGCATTTTGGGGCCGATCATCGCGTCGCCACCGCCATGACCTGTCTGGTAAGCGCTGCTCTTCTGTACGGCTTTTGTGCTCTTGCGGAAATCCATCTCTCCATCGAGAAACAGTATCTGGTCGGATGGGTATGCGTCGTGCTGCTGATACTGTTCAGCAGGGTGGAAAGCTTCAGGCAGCCGCCGCTCAGGATCGTCTTCATATTGCTCGCCGTGTTCGTCAGCATCCGCTACATGATCTGGAGGACCAGTGACACGCTCGTCTACGACGGCGTTCTCAACTTCATCGGCACCACGCTCCTCTATCTGGCGGAACTGTACGCCTTCACGCTCTACCTGTTGGGGGTCTTCGCCAATATCTGGCCGCTTGAAACCAAGATCGTCCCCTTGCCCGATGATCCTTCCCGGTATCCGTCGGTCGATATCCTCATTCCCACCTACAATGAGGATGTGGAGATGGTGAAGATCACGGTGACCGCCGCGCTGCACATCGACTACCCGAAGGAGCTGCTCCATATCCACATCCTCGACGACGGCGCAACCGTGGCCAAACGAAATGATCCCACGAGCGCCAAGGAGGCATGGGAACGGCATTATCGCCTGAGAAGAATTGCCGGCGAACTGGGAGTGAACTATCTGACACGCCGGCACAACAGCAAGGCCAAGGCCGGCAATCTCAACCACGCCCTCGCCCATACCGGTGCCGACCTGGTGCTGGTGCTCGACTGCGACCATGTGCCGACCAAGGATATTTTGAAAAACACCGTCGGCCAGTTTCTGAAAGACGAGAAGCTGGCGTTTGTCCAGACGCCTCATTTCTTCATCAACCCGAACCCGATCGAAAAGAACATCGACACACTGAAGCATGCCCCCGGCGAGAACGAGATGTTCTACCGGGCCTGCCAGCCCGGCCTCAATTTCTGGAATGCCAGTTTCTTTTGCGGGTCGGCGGCGATCCTGAGGAGGAACTATCTGGAAGAGGTGGGGGGCATTTCCGGGGAGACCATCACCGAAGACTGCGAAACCGCGCTCTCCCTGCATCAGAAAGGGTACAACAGCGTCTTCATCGCCCGCCCCATGGTGTGCGGCCTGTCGCCGGAGACCTTCGACGACTTCATCCTGCAAAGAAGCCGCTGGGCCCAGGGGATGACCCAGATGATGGTGCTCAACAATCCGCTGTTTGCCAAAGGGCTCACGTTCTATCAGCGGGTCTGCTATTTCAACAACGGGCTGTTCTGGCAGTTCGGGATATCCCGGTTCATATTCATCATCGCCCCGGCCGCCTTCCTGCTGATGGGGCTGCACGTCTATTTCGCCTCCGGGGGCCAGGTGATCGCCTATGCCCTGCCCCATATGGTTGCATCGATACTGCTGGCCGATTTTCTCTACGGCAGGTATCGCTGGCCTTTTCTTTCCGAACTGTATGAATGCATCCAGTCCATTTTCCTGATGCCGGTGGTCTTTTCCGTCTTCCTCAACCCCAGAAAACCGTTGTTCAAGGTGACCCCGAAGGGGAAAAGTCTGGAAAACGATTTTTTGAGCAGGCTGAGCGTCCCCTTTTTCCTCATGTGCTCCATTCTGATTCTGGCGTTTCCCGTGGGCATAATCAAATGGTTCCAGTATCCGTTGCATCGTGACGTTATCCTGATAACCCTGATCTGGTCGCTGTACAATCTCTGCCTTGCCATGGCCGCGTTCGGCGCGTTCTATGAAAAACGGCAGATACGCCGGAATCATCGCCTCTGGGCAAAGGGGCACGTGCTGGTGTATTTCCCCCGCCTGGAGAAAAGGATCGAGGCGGAGGTACAGGACATTTCGGCTTCCGGCGTCGGTCTTTTGTTTCGGCTGCCGGTCCCCCCGCTCCCCAAGGAGCGGATACGGATCGAGTCGCGGGACAGTCTGGGGGAGATATGCCAGGTCGATGCGGAGATCCAGCGGATCGTAGCCAGAGGAGAGGAGTATTTCTGCGGTTCGGAATTCACGGCGGTGTCCGGGGAAGAACGCGCGAATGTCATCCGGTTCGTCTATGCCGACAGCCAGCGCTGGGTTGACTACTGGGCCAGAAATACCGTCAGGACGAATCCGATCAAGGTGTTGGGCTTTGTGCTGAAGATGTCCCTGAAGGGTTTCAGGATCAGCATGATTGCCTGTCTGCACCTGGTGATTGTTCCGGTCATCGACCTGCTCAGGAATGTCAGGATGCGATTTTCGGCAAAGGTCGCGCCCAACGACATATGAGCGACCGCAAGAGGCTGGTGACAAAGTGTGATATCGACGGCATGACCACGGGGATCCTGCTGAAGGAGATGGAGTTGGTGGAGGGGGTGCTGTTTTGCCACCCCAGGGATATCGAAACGGGGGCCGTGCGGATCACCGGCGATGATATTTCCGCCGGCCTCCCGTGCAGAGAAGACGCATATCTGGCCTTTGACCATTATCGGGATGCCGTTGCGGCGCAGGGGGGAAAGCGGACCGTCATTGTCGATACAGCCATGCGGTCAACATCCAGGGTTGTCTGCAATCACTTTGGCCCTCACCGCTTCGGCCGCGTTTCGCGCGAGTTGCTGAATGTCGTGGACAGGGCCGTAAGCGCGGACGTGACGCTGGATGATATCCTGTATCCCTCCGGCTGGATGCTGCTGTCGCATCTGATCGACCAGAGAACCGGCCTGGACCGGTATGCCCGTTTTTCAATGTCCACCGCAAAGTTGGTTGAAGCGCTGATGGACTGGTGCCGTGAATATACCGTGTGGGAGGTGTTGCGCCTTCCGCTGCTTGAGGAGAGAAACAGCTGTTATTTCACCTGCGCCGAGGCTTACAAGTCGCAGATATTGCGGTGTGCGACCATGCACAAGAACCTTGTCGTCGTTGACCTGCGCAATGAGGATACTGTGTATCCCGGCAATCGCTTCATGATCTACGCGTTGTTTCCCGAATGTAACGTGTCGCTCCAGGTGATGAGGAGCCGGGCCGGGAGAACCTCTGTCGTGGCGGGAAAGTCGTTTCTTGACCGGTCGCTCACCGTTGATATCGGAAGGGTCATGAAGGAGAACGGCGGAGGCGGACACCGGAACGCGGGAACCTGCGACGTTGACAGCGACCGGGCCGACGCCGTGGTGGGCAATCTGATCACGGCATTGCGGTACGGAACCTTCAAAAACCTTTTCATGGGGTATTACAACTACTACTACCCATAGGCAAACTCACCAGGGTTTGCATTCATATGTGTGAAAGGCTGTGAAACATGAGTTTTAGATTGCTGATGGCATTGCTCGCGGGCGTTACGGCCGCGTTGTCGGTCCTGGCGCCATGCGATGCGGCATGGGCGGAGACGGTCAAAATACCACTCCCCAAGCTGGCGCCCGCCAGGTCGGTGGATTTGAAGTGCATTGCGGCGGAGCATGCCCTTCAGATACCGATACCGGCGCGCTGGGACGTCAAAAGGGCGGTGCTCTCCTTCGAGTATGTCAACTCATCGGCACTGCTTGCCGGCACGTCGCGGATGGCGGTCAAGCTCAACAAGACGCCGATTTCCCAGATCAACCTGAATCCCCTGGCCCCCGAAGGTTCCGTGAAGCTGGTCATCCCGGGCAGTGCCTTCCAGACCGGGTACAATGATCTGAGCTTTGCCGTTTCCCAGCACTATACCAGGGACTGTGAACAGCCCTGCGCCGCCGATCTCTGGACAACGCTCAAGCTGGACAAGGCGGAGATGGAGATAGAGTATTCCCTCAAGCCGGTGCCGGTGAAGCTCTCCTCGGTCAGCGATTTTCTGTTTGACCCCAGGATATTGCCATCCGGCGCGGTCAACCTGGTATTGGAAAACAGAAACGCCGATTTGGTGACC
>DAIERH010000064.1 GCA_027346925.1 Geobacter sp. | reverse complement strand
GCGGCATCTGCCACTCCGACCTCCACTCGGTGCGTAACGAGTGGAGCAGCATCATGCCCACGGTCTACCCGATTGTCCCCGGCCACGAGATCGTAGGCAAGGTCACCAAGGTCGGCTCAGCGGTCACTAAGTTCAAACCGGGCGACCTGGCCGGGGTCGGCTGTCTGGTGGATTCGGACCATACCTGCCCCAATTGCCGGGATGGCTTGGAACAATTGTGTCCGAACCAGACCCTCACCTTCAACTCACCCGACAAACACCTGGGTGGGGTCACCTACGGCGGTTACTCGGAAAGCATTGTCGTCGATGAGCACTTCGTCTTAGCTGTCCCCACAAATCTCGATCTCGCCGGGGTCGCACCGCTGCTGTGCGCAGGGATCACGACCTACTCGCCGATGCGCCGCTGGGGCGACATCACGGGGAAGAAGGTCGGCGTGGTCGGGCTCGGCGGTCTGGGGCACATGGGGGTAAAGTTTGCCCGTGCCTTCGGCGCCCACGTCGTTGTCTTCACCACCTCGTCCGGCAAGAAAGAGGATGCGCTCCGTCTGGGCGCCCATGAGGTCATCATCTCTACCAACGCCGAAGAGATGCGGCAGCATGCCGGCACGTTCAACTTCATCCTCGACACCATCGCCGCCGAGCACGACATCAACGCCTACATCCACATGCTCGGCCGTGACGGCAACATAACCCTCGTCGGCGCGCCGGAGAAGCCCCTCGCCGTCTCCGCCTTTGCCCTGCTGTTCGGCCGCAAAAGCCTCTCCGGTTCGATCATCGGCGGCCTCAAGGAGACCCAGGAGATGCTCGACTTCTGCGGCGGCCACAACATCACCGCCGATGTGGAGGTCATCCCGATCCAGAAGGTCAACGAGGCCTACGAGCGGCTGATCAAGGCCGATGTGAAGTACCGCTTCTCCATCGATATGGCTTCTCTCAAATCTGAGTAACGGAAAGGAAGGTTGCTCGTAAAGGAAGAGGGGTTAGCCAATCGGCTAACCCCTCATTTTTGTTGGCTCCCCAGCGCGGACTCGAACCACGGACAAGGTGGTTAACAGCCACCTGCTCTACCGACTGAGCTACTGGGGAATGTGGTGAAAAGCAGAGGATAATTATCACAGGGCCGTCTTCACTGTCAATAGCAAAAGAGCATCCCGCCAACATTTCCGGGAGGAGCGCCCTCCTGTCTGTTTTCATGCCTGAAAAATCGGTTTCGTGGTGGGTTGATGCCTTGCAATAATCGACAAGGCTGCTATTATTAACTTCCTGTAAACCCTATCCCGAGGAGGCATCATGGAGAACGTCGGCAGGAGGAAATTCCTCGGTTTGTGCCTGGGGGGAGTGGCTACGGGAGCACTTGCCGCCCTCATCTATCCGTTGTATCGCTATCTCGCCCCCCGGCCGGTTGAAAGCTCGGCGGGCAAGGTCGTGATCCCGCTCAACGATGTACCGGAGGGAGAAGCCAAGTTCTTCGAGTTCGCCGGTGCTTCGGCGGTCCTGGTGAAGAAGAGGGGGGGTGAGCTGGTGGCCCTTTCCGCGGTCTGTACCCACCTGGGCTGCATCGTGCAGTGGGAGAAGGACAAACAGGAATTTCTCTGCCCCTGCCATGGCGGACTTTACACCGCCGACGGCACCGTCATCTCGGGCCCGCCCCCCAAACCACTCCCCAAGCTCCCCTTTACCGTGGCCAATGAGACCATAACCATAGGTTGATACCCACCAGGAGGCTGCATGACGCTGTTCAAACGACTCATCGACTGGATCGACGTGCGCATAGGCGCCCGCCAGCTGGCAAAGGAGGAGTTGGTCGACTATCTCCTGCCGGCTAACATCAATTTCTGGTACTCCATGGGGAGCATCCTGCTCTTCATCTTCGTCATGCAGGTGGTTACCGGCATCCTGCTCCTGATCTATTACGTCCCGGATGCGGACAAGGCCTTCAGGAGCGTCACCTTCATCATGAACGACGTCCCTTTCGGCTGGCTGATCCGCATGTGCCACGCCGTGGGATCGAACATGATGGTGCTGGTACTGCTGCTGCACATGTTCTCCGTGCTCTTCATGGGCAGCTACAAGAGCCCGCGGGAGTTGAACTGGGTCACCGGTTTCATTCTCCTGACCCTGGTGCAGGGCATCTCCCTGACCGGGTACCTGCTCCCCTGGAGCCAGCTCTCGTTCTGGGCCACCACGGTGGCTACCAACAGCGTCAGCGCCATCCCGGCAGTGGGCCAGTACCTGGTGGAGTTCCTGCGGGGCGGCAAACTGGTCGGCCCCCCCACACTGGGACGGTTCTTCGCCCTGCACGTGGCGGTCATCCCGCTGACCATCGCCGCCGTGGTCGGACTGCACCTGTTCCTGCTGGAGCGGATCGGCGTGTCCACCCCACCCTTCGGCCTCAAGGAGACGAAGAACCCCTGGCGGCCAGACGGGTTCCGGTATGAGGACCATCCCGGCGGCATCCCCTTCTTCCCCAACTACGCACTGCAGGACCTGACCTCAATTTCCATCTACCTGGCCTGCTTCCTGGGGGTGGTCTTCTTCGACCCCTACCTGTTCTTCCCCAAGGACGCCTTTCTCCCGGCCAATGCCTTCCAGACACCGGCCCATATCAAACCGGAATGGTATTTCCTTGCCAACTACCAGACCCTGAAGATCTTCCCCAACGAGTTTATCGGCTTGGCGGTGCAGGGAGCGGCCATGACCTTCCTGGCGCTGCTCCCGTTCATCGACCGGGGGCCGGAGAAGCACCCTCTGAAACGGCCAGTATTCATGATCTGCGCCATAGGAGGCATCCTGCTCTGGATCGGGCTCGGCATCTGGGGGCACTACTCATGAAATACCGGGGAAGAGATATGAGACCATGTGGGGCGCAAGCCGGAGTTTGTGTCGTGATGCTGGCGTTGTTCGGGGTGATGATCCCATTTTTCTCCATGGCGGCCCAGCAGCCCGAGATCGTCTGCATCCAGTGCCACAGCACCATGCCCGGTAAGCTGGGCGAGCCTGTCAAACTCTGGCGGGGGAGCATCCATGCCGAGAACGGCATTGCCTGTAATGCCTGTCATGGCGGCGACCCCGCGGATGCGGCCAATGCCATGAGTCCGGCCCGGGGGTTCCTGGGCGCGCCCAAGGAAACGGCGATTCCCGACTTCTGCGGCCGCTGCCATGTCGGGGTAAAAAACGACTACCTGGCCAGCGCCCATGGACGGGCACTGGGACGGGGCGGGCCGACCTGTGTCACCTGCCACGGCAACCACCTGGTACTCAAGGCATCCCTTAATCTGATCAACGAGCAGTCCTGCAGCCGTTGCCACAGCTTCGAGCGGGCGCGGGTGATCAAGGCCGCCATGAAGGAAACCGAGGATATGATCGTGGCCATCGACGCCAGGATCACGGCATACAAGGCACATGGAACCGATACCGGGAAGCTGGAAAAGGAGCTGTTCGCGGTGCGCAACCGCTTCCACACCCTGTTCCACAATGTGGACGTGGAGCTGGTCAGGCGGGATTCGGCGCAGATTCAGGATGAACTGAAGAAGATCCAGAACACGCTCCAGGGGCTTGACGATTCGTACCGAAAGAGAAAGATCGCCGGCGCGGTCGCCGTGGCTGGTGCGCTCCTGGCGGCGCTGCTGCTGCACGTGCTGAGAAAGACGTATGATTGACCGTATCGCGACAGGATTGGGTGGAAAACCAGGGCATTGTCTTTGCCATCTGCTGACGGCATTTTTCATGGCCGTGCTGCTGTATTCCCCTGCGGCGGCCCACAGCGAAGATCCGGCCCAGGAACATCTGCCCGGAAAACTTTCCAGCCGGGGACCCGAGGCAACGGTTGGCGTGGATGAACACCTGGGCGCGAAGATCCCCCTCGACATCACCTTCCGTGACGAAACCGGCAAACAGGTCCGGCTGGCCGATCTGGTCACCGGACCTACCATTATCCTGCCCGTGTACTACAGTTGCACCGACGTATGCAACTACCTCCAGGCCGGGCTGGCCCGGGTCCTGCCTTCCATAAACCAGCGACCTGGGGCAGAGTACCGGGTCATCTCGGTCAGCTTCGACGAGAACGAGACCCCCCAGCAGGCGATGCGGTCGAAACGGATGTTCCTGACCTCCATGAGCACCCCGTTCCCGGAGGGGGGCTGGCGCTTTCTGACCGGGGACGCCGTCAGCATCCGCCGCCTGACCGATGCCGCCGGTTTCCGCTTCCAGCGCAAGGAGCACGACTTCATCCACCCCGTGGTAAGCTTCGTGGTTGCGGGCGACGGCACCATCGTACGCTACCTGTACGGCACCACCTTCCTGGCAAAGGACCTTACCCTGGCACTGCTGGAGGCGCGCAGCGGTACGGCGGGCGCCTCCATCCGCAAGGTGGTGGAGTACTGCTTCAGCTATGACCCGGCCGGCAAGACCTATGTCTTCAACCTGCTGCGGGTGAGCGCCACGGTTGTCTTTCTGACCGCCGGCAGTTTTCTCGGGTTTCTGCTGTGGACGGGGAAAAGGGGTAAACAACGCAAAGCGGAGGACGCATGAGTTCGGCTGAACAGGCACAACCTTGCACCGAGGGCGGATTCTGGCGGGATACGGGCAGGACCGGCATCACCTCCTGGATATTCTCCACCGACCATAAGCGGATCGGGCTGCTCTACTTTTATTCCACCTTCGGCTTCTTCCTGGTGGGGGTCATGCTGGGGCTCTTGATCAGGCTCGACCTGATGACGCCGGCAAGCACCCTCATGGGACCCCAGACCTACAACGCCCTGTTCACCGTGCACGGGGTGGTGATGATCTTCCTCTTCATCATCCCCGGCATGCCGGGCGCCTTCGGCAACCTGGTCATGCCGATCCAAATCGGCGCCAGGGATGTGGCCTTTCCGCGTCTGAATCTTTTCTCCTGGTGGCTCTACATCATCGGTGCCGGGATCATCCTCACCTCGCTCTTCACCGGTAACGGCCCGCCCGACACCGGCTGGACCTTCTACGTCCCCTTCAGCGCCCGCACCAGCACCAACGTCTCCCTGGCGGTGCTCGGGGTCTTCACCATCGGCTTCTCCTCGATCCTGACCGGCCTCAACTTTATCACCACCATCCACCGGTTGCGGGCCGAGGGGATGACCTGGGGCAGGCTGCCGCTCTTCACCTGGTCGCTGTACGCCACCGCCTGGATCCAGCTCCTGGCCACGCCGGTCCTGGGCATCACCCTGGCACTGATTCTGGCAGAGCGCCTCCTGGGCACCGGCCTGTTCGACCCCACACGCGGCGGCGATCCGATCATGTACCAGCACCTGTTCTGGATCTACTCCCACCCGGCGGTCTACATCATGATCCTGCCCGGCATGGGGGTTGTCTCGGACATCATCCCGGTCTTTGCCCGCAAGCCGATCTTCGGCTACAAGATGATCGCCTTCTCCAGTCTGGCCATCGCCGCCGCCGGATCGCTGGTGTGGGGCCACCACATGTTCACCAGCGGCATGAGCGACACCGCCATCCTGGTCTTCTCCTTTCTGACCTTCATCGTGGCCATCCCGTCCGCCATCAAGGTCTTCAACTGGGTCTCGACACTGTACAAGGGCTCCATCTCCCTGGAGGCCCCCATGCTGTTCGCACTCTCCTTCATCCTGCTCTTCTCCATCGGCGGTCTGACCGGGCTGATCCTGGGCGCGGCCGCCACCGACATCCACGTGCACGACACCGACTTCGTGGTGGGGCACTTCCACTACGTCATGTTCGGTGGCGCCGGCTTCGCCTTCATCGCCGCCATGCACTACTGGCTCCCCAAGTTTTACGGCCGCAGGTACGCGGAGAAACCGGCCATCGTCGGCTGGGCGCTGATGTTCGTCGGCTTCAACGTCCTCTACTTCTCCATGATGGTACTCGGTCTGAAGGGGATGCCGCGGCGCTACTACCATTACCTTCCAGAGTTTGCCCCCCTCAACCTGGTGGCGACCATCGGCAGCTGGATACTGGCACTGGGGCTGATCATCATGCTGGTGAACCTGTTCCGCGGGCTGTTCAGAGGCGAACCGGCAGGTGACAACCCCTGGGGCGGCGCGACCCTGGAGTGGAGCATCCCCACCCCACCCGCCACGGAGAACTTCGAGCAAGAGCCCGTGGTGACCCATGGCCCCTACGACTTCACCAGGACAGGCGAGCCATGAGCAGACACAGGGATGACACCGGCGCCAAGCTCGGCATGTGGCTGTTCCTGTTCACCGAACTGTTCCTGTTCGGCGGCCTGTTCCTGCTCTATGCGGTGTACCTCTCCCGTTACCCCCGTGAGTTCGCCGCGGCCGGGCGGGAGATGCACGTGGTCTTCGGCACGGCCAACACGGCCATCCTCATCACCAGCAGCATGCTGGCGGCCACGGCGGTCAGCGCCATCCAGCGGGACGAAAGGCGCCGCGTCCTCTGGTCCCTGGGGGGAACGGTGCTGTGCGCGGCCATCTTCCTGTTCAACAAGTACCTGGAGTGGAGCGCCGAAATCAGCCACGGCTTCTATCCCAACTCCCCCCGGCTGGCCGCCGGGCCTCCCGGCGAGTCGGTCTTTTTCAGCCTCTACTACCTGACCGTGGGGCTGCACGGCCTGCACGTGCTGATCGGTGGGACCCTGCTGATCTGGGTGGCCGTCAGGGTGAGGCGGGGCGTCGTCCATAGCGGAGATTATGTGCTGCTGGAAAACGGCGCCCTGTACTGGCACCTGGTCGACCTGATCTGGATCTTCATCTTCCCGCTGTATTACCTGATCCTGTAGGGGCAACCCCATGTGGTTGCCCTGTTGACAATGTCGATATTGTTGCCGGCCGCAGCCGGGCGGCCACTCGGGGCCGCCCCTACACATCGCGAGGAGCACGATGACGCACGAACAGACACCCCATATCTTGAGTTACGGCAAGCTTACACTGGTCTGGCTGACCCTCCTGGCCCTGACCGCCCTGACCGTCTGGGTGGCACACCACAACGTGGGTATCGGCCATGTCTGGGGGTCGCTGGCCATCGCCTGTCTCAAGTCGGGGCTGGTGATCGCCTTCTTCATGCACATGAAGTACGAGGGGCGCCTGTTGCGCTGGCTGTTGTTCACGGCCCTGGCGATCCTGGCCATTTTCATCGGATTCACCTTCTTCGATGTGCTCTACCGTTGAGGAGACGACGTGGACGCTGCCCATCTCATAACCACCACCGAAGCGATCGACCCGGTCTTCATGTTCATCTTCGGCGCCAGCCTGGTGCTGCTGATCGGCATCACCGTGACCATGATGGCCTTCGTGGTCCGCTACCACCGTTCCCGGGCGCCGGAGCCCACATCAAAGGTCTCGGCGAACATCTGGCTGGAGATCGTCTGGACCGGCCTTCCCACCCTGCTGGTGCTGGCCATGTTCTACTACGGCTGGTCCGGTTACCTGGCGCTGCGCCATGTCCCCAAGGGCGCCATGGAGGTGACCGCCACGGCCCGTCAGTGGTCGTGGAGCTTCACCTATGCCAACGGCAAGACCAGCCCCAAACTGTACGTGGCTGTCGGCAAACCGGTCAAGGTGGAACTGGTCTCCCTGGACGTGATCCATGGCTTCTACCTGCCGGCATTCCGGGTCAAACGCGACGTGGTACCGGGGATGAAGAACTACGCCTGGTTCGTGGCAACCAAACCGGGCTCCTATGACCTGTTCTGCTCCTCATACTGCGGTACCGGCCACTCCGCCATGATCACCACCGTGGAGGCCCTGCCCGAGGCCGAGTTCGATGCCTGGCTGAACCGGAAGACTGAAAAGGAGGAGCACCCCGGCCACGAACTGCTGGAGAAGCACGGCTGCCTGGGATGCCACTCCCTGGACGGGACGATCAAGGTGGGGCCGAGCTTCAAGGGGGTATGGGGCCGTAAGGAGACGGTTCTGACCAACGGCGCGGAACGGACCATCACCGCGGACGAGGCCTATCTGCGGCGCTCAATCCTTGAGCCCCAGGCCGACGTGGTCAAGGGGTTCCCCCCGGTCATGCCCTCCTTTGCCGGTCAGATCAAGGAGGCTGAGATCGGGCAGATCATCGATTTCCTGCGAAGCGGCGCCGCCGAACGCCCGAAACCGGACGGCGGCCGACTGGCGAAGGAGAAGGGGTGTCTCGCCTGCCACTCCCTGGACGGCAGCCGAGGCGTCGGCCCCACCTTCAAGAGGCTGTACGGGAGCAGGGTCCAGGTAACTCAAAACGGCAAGCCGATGACCGTTACTGCCGATGACGCCTACCTGCGGGAGTCGATCCGCATGCCTGCGGCCAAGGTCGTCCAGGGATTCCAGCCGATCATGCCGACCTTTCCCGAGTTGAAGGATGATGAGGTCGAGGCCCTGGTGGAATTCATCGAGGGGACCAAATGATCCGGCCGCTGTTCAAGCTTCTTCGTCCATGGCTGGCGCTGTTGAACGGCGTTGCCGCAACGGCGGGCTGTCTCCTGCACCCGACTTCAGTGGAGGCGATCTCCCTCGTGGCCGCATTCTGCGGGGTGACGCTCCTGGCGGCTGGAGGATCGGCCCTCAACCAAGTGCTGGAACGCGACCTGGACCGACTGATGGAGCGCACCAGGCAGCGCCCCCTGGCACAGGGGGAATTGACACCGCCGGCTGCGGCCGCCATCGGTGCCGCCGTCATCCTGGCGGGACTCGTACTGCTCGCCTCCATGGGCGGCCTGTTGCCGGCGCTGCTCGGTCTGACGGCCCTGGCCTGGTACCTGGCAGTCTACACGCCGCTCAAGCGTCGCACTCCCCTCGCACTGGCCATCGGCGCAGTGTGCGGGGCGCTGCCGCCGCTTATCGGCTGGTGTGTGGCCGGTGGAAACCCCACGGATTACCGGGCCGTGCTCCTGGCTGGGCTGTTGTATATCTGGCAGGTGCCCCATTTCTGGCTTTTGCAGCGCCGCCATGAAGACGATTACCGACGGGCGGGGATTCCGCTCTTCGGCAAGGAAGGACAGAATCTCGCCGCTTTTCTCCGGCTCTGGATTATTGCCCTCATCGCGGGGAGTGCGCTCCTGCCGGCCTTCGGCATCATAGATCACCACATCGCCTTCTGGTATGCCGCCTTCCCGGTTCCGCTCATCTTCATCTCCGTCTTTCGGTTCGAGTCTGCCCTCTTTCCCTACCTCAATCTCTTTCCGCTCATGGTGACCATCATCCTGTTTGCCCAGAAATGATGAACTGCGCGCATGTGGGGCACGACGCGCCAAACAAAAAGACAATATCGATCTTCTTTTGTTTTTTTGTGGTATATTTATTACATAAAAAGAGTAAAAGGAGGTGGGCATAATGAACGCTATCGACTTCATGATGCGGATAGAAGAGGATGGATTGAGGCTGTATGAGATGCTCAGCCAGGAAGAAACGGATACAGAACTGAAAGAGATTTTCTCACTTCTGGCGGACAGCCAGAAAAGGCACTTGAGCACCCTTGTCACCCTGAAAAAAAAGATGAGCGGCACAGATGCCGACGCAATGACGGTGCCGGACAGTTTTTATCTGAATAACGGCTTCCGCCGGTTAATGAAGAATCGTGATATCGTCGGCACATTGAAAAACGACCCCGATGGATTCGGGCATATTGTAACCACCGAGGAAGAGATTATCCGTGTGCTGGAAGGATTGGCCGCGTGCGATCCCCAGAAGAAAGTGTGCAGGATAATGCAGCGGATCGTCAGCGACGAAAAGGAGCACCTGAGCAAGATCGAGAACATCTATGATTTCATGGAAAAACCGCACACCTACCTGGAATGGGGTGAGTTTTCCAACCTTCACCCCCTGTGACAACAACCGCCAGACCCGTGGAAGACAGAGTCCCTTAGAGGGGGCTCTGTTTTTTTATGTGCCTGCCTGGAAGCATCATTGATCACGTTCCAATTTCTTGACAATTATGGTAGATTATAAGCGGACCAAACAGAAGGGAGAACACGCCATGAAAGAGCAAGAATACGAGCGGGTATGCTATTACACGGAACAGCGCGAAGAGAAGGTGGCGTTGCGTAACATAAAAACCGGGAACATTGGGTACACATTCGGATGCACCTTTGCGGGTGAAACTGTCCAGATCCGGCTGCCAAACGGCGAGCTGGACTCGTGGTCACGTGACGAATGTGTCCAGGAGCCGGTTGAGCAAAAAGCAGCCTAGTTTTTATTATTACTAAAATTATTTCCCGCGCGCAGGGGGAGGGCTGGATTTAGCCCTTGCTTTTCCACCTGGAATTGTGGTAGACATTACATTCATCGGGGCGGACGAAGCCAGGATTATCCGGCGGGGACTTACCTGTTGAAGCCGCATGATGTTTAGCAATAATAAAAAGGGGCTTTGTTGTGAAAAAGAAGAAGATGCTCCTGTCAACGGAGACCATGGATGTCAGCTTTGTCCGCAAGGTCGAGGCGCTGTCCGGCACGTCGGTGCGCCGCTGTTTCCAGTGCGGCAAATGCTCCGCCGGTTGTCCCATGGCCACCTTCATGGAGCACCCCCCCAACCGGGTGGTGCGCCTGCTGCAGCTGGGCCAGTGGCAGCGCATCCTGGCCGGCCGTTCCATCTGGTACTGCGCCTCGTGCGAGACCTGCTCCACCCGTTGCCCCAACAAGGTGCACCTGGCCTCCATCATGGATGCCCTGCGCAAGCTCTCCTGGGACGCGGAAGGTCCCTCCAAGGAGAGTTACGTGCAGTTGGCCAACAAGCTGTTCCTGCAGAACATCAGGACCTACGGCCGCCAGTACGAGATGCGCCTGGCCGCCGTGTTCAACGTCAAATCCGGCCAGTTCTTAAAAGACCTGATGCTCGGCCCCAAGCTCATCACCAAAGGCAAACTGAAGATGTTCCAGAGCAAGAACAAGAA